>JAHZJY010000234.1 GCA_022600695.1 Actinomycetes bacterium
CCAGTTCTCCGACCCCCGATTCGACACCATCGCAGCGCGGGTGGGGGCCTTCGGTGAACTTGGCGACCTGATCGCCGCACTGTTCGCGGGGCAGACCATGGAGACCCTGGTCGCCGAGGGGCAGGCCCAGGGGGTGCCCATCGCCGCCGTACTGGAACCGTCGGACGCTCTGGAATCCGAGCACCTCACCGCCGTGGGCGCGTTGACCGAGGCCGAGTTGGCGCCCGGTGTCACCGCTCGTATTCCGGTGGGTTACTGGATGGTCGACGGTGACCGCGCCGGCTTCCGCACCCCCGCTCAGGGGGCGGGCGGCGGCGAGCCGCGCTGGCTGAGGCCGCGGTACGCCCCGGAGGCCGCCGGCGCTGTCGGCCCTCGGCCGCTGGAGGGCATCCGTGTGCTGGATCTGGGCATCATCGTGGCGGGCGGTGAGCTGAGCAGACTGTTCGGGGATCTCGGCGCGGAGATCGTCAAGATCGAGAGCAACGCCTACCCGGACGGCCTGCGCCAAAAACGCGAGGGCCAGGCGATCAGTGAGTCCTTTGCCCGCGCGCACCGCAACAATCTGGCCCTGGGGCTGGAGCTGCGCACGCCGGAGGGCGCCGCGCTGTTCGAACGGCTAGTGGCCGTTGCGGATGCGGTGTTCGCCAACTTCAAGCCGGGAACCCTTCCGGCCCTGGGCTTCCCCTACCGGCGACTCAGCGAGATCAATCCCGGGTTGGTGCTGGCCGAGAGCAGCGCGTTCGGCGACGCGGGTCCGTGGAGCCGACGGATGGGGTACGGCCCGCTGGTGCGGGCCAGCACCGGGGTGACCCGGCTGTGGACTTCGGAGCAGGAGCCGGGTGACACCGCACGACACCCGTTCTACGACGCCACGACGATCTTTCCCGACCACGTGGTCGGCCGGATCAGTGCGATCGGTGCGCTGGCCGCGCTGATCCGCCGCCACCGCAGCGGGGTGGGTGCCCGCATCCACGTCTCGCAGGCTGAGGCGGTGATCAACCAACTCGACACCCGCTACGTGATGCTGGCCGCTGAAGCCCGGCACGCTGACATCGTCGAGGACCAGCGCGCTCAGTTGGTGCTGGCCTGCGCCGGCGATGACGAATGGTGCGTGGTGTCGCTGACCGCGGAGAGAGACCTCCGCCAGCTTGCAGTGGTCATCGGCGTGGATGAACGGGCCCAGCTGATCCCGGCACTGTCGCGGTGGGCGCGGTCCCGTACACCCGATGAGGTGGCCGAACAGTTGCAGGCCGCCGGCGTGGCCGCCGGCCCGATGAACCGGGCCGACGATGTGCTCAACGACCCCCAGTTGCGCTCCCGGGGCGTCCTGGTCGAGATGACCCACCCGTGCTTCGAGGTGACCCTGCCCAGCGAGGCCGGCCCGGCCCCGTACCGGAACATCCCGCCGGCCCCCAGGCGTCCGGCGCCGCTGCCCGGTGCCGACACCCGGCTGATCTGCCGCGATCTACTCGCAATGGATGCCGGTGAGATCGACCGCCTGATCGCCGAAGGCGTGCTGTTCACCCCCGCCGAAACCCCTGCCGAAAACAACGGAGCGTCGCCATGACCGCCAAGACCCCGCCGCAGTTGTTCATCGACGGCGAGTTCCGCCTCGCCGATAAGGCGGAGCCGGTCCTGGAGGCCGCGACCGGCGAACTCCTGGGCGATGGCGCCAGCGCCACCGAGGCCGATATCGACGCCGCGGTCGGCGCGGCGCGGGCGGCGCTGCCGGAGTGGAGCGGAACGTCCCCCGACCACCGGGCCGGGGTGCTGGCGGCGTTCGCAGCGGCGCTGCACCAACGGGCCGCCGGCACCAGCGAGTTGGTGTCCCGGGAGAACGGTATGCCGATGTCACTATCCGGTGGCGCCAACGGGCTGTTTCCTGCGGCGCTGCTCGGCTACTACGCCAAGCTCATCACGGCGACCCCGATGGAGGAGGTCCGCCGCAGCGCCACCGGCCACACCATCGTGCGTCGGGAGCCGATCGGGGTCGTCGGTGCGATCGTGCCGTGGAACTATCCGCAGGCGCTGGCAGCCTTCAAGTTCGCGCCTGCGCTGGCCGCCGGCTGCACGGTCGTGCTCAAGGCCTCACCGGAAACAGCCTTGGATGCAATGATTTTCGCCGAGGCCGCCCAGCAGGCCGGGATGCCGCCCGGGGTGTTCAACGTGGTCCCGGGTGCCGCCGCGGCCGGTGCACACCTGGTGTCCCACCCGGCCGTGGACAAGGTGAGTTTCACCGGATCCACATCGGTCGGACGCATCATCGGCGA
Organism: Actinomycetes bacterium; assembly: GCA_022600695.1. GTDB lineage: Bacteria > Actinomycetota > Actinomycetes > Mycobacteriales > Mycobacteriaceae > Mycobacterium. The sequence goes on from JAHZJY010000234.1 coordinate 2,271, forward strand.
GGCCTGTGGTCGACTGCTGCGCCCGGTGACACTGGAACTGGGCGGCAAGTCGGCCGCGATCATTCTCGACGACGCCGACCTGGACGCCACCATGCGCGGGTTGCGATCGGTTTCCTTCATCAATAACGGCCAAACCTGTTTCCTGGGATCACGAATCCTGGCTCCGCGGTCCCGGTACGGCGAGGTCGTCGACGCGCTCGCCGCCCTGGTCGCCGGTATGACCGTCGGTAACCCTCTTGACACGGCCACCGATATCGGACCGGTGGTCAGCGCCCGGCAACAGGAACGGGTACTCGGCTATGTCGAAGCCGGCAAGAACAGCGGCGCGAAACTCGTTGCCGGGGGAGGGGTTCCGGCTGATCAGCCGCGCGGCTGGTTCGTCTCACCAACGGTGTTCGCCGATGTCGATAACGCCGACGCGATCGCCCAGGAGGAGATCTTCGGCCCGGTGCTGGCAGTCATCCCCTATGACAGCGACGAACACGCCGTCGCAATGGCCAACGACAGTGAGTTCGGCTTGGCCGGCACCGTCTGGTCTACCGACGTGGCACGGGCCACCCAGGTGGCGCGCGAGATCAAGACCGGAACGGTCGGCATCAACGACTATCAACTGGACATCGGCGCTCCATTCGGCGGGGTCAAGGCCAGCGGCATCGGTCGGGAACTCGGCCCGGAGGGCCTCGAGGAGTTCTTCGAGTTGAAGTCGATCTACCGGACCGGGCCCGCGG
>JAHZJY010000235.1 GCA_022600695.1 Actinomycetes bacterium
AGAAAGGCGTTGAAGGTCGCTGCGGCAGCCATCGGCGTGTCCGGGTAGAGCCCGTTCCACACGGTGGCCAGGATCGCCGGCGAGAGCAGCAGCAACGGGACCCGCGCCAGGGCATCGCTGCTGAGTTCACCGCGGTCGGCCGCCAGATGTGCCCAGTGCCGGATCTGCTCGGCCATCGGGCCGAGTACGCGTTGCCGGTATATTTCCGCTACCTCGGGCGCCTCCCGGCCCTCGGTCAGGACCAACCGGATCAGCCCAGACCACGGCGAGTCCTCCACGGCGGCCAGCAGTGGGGTGAACACCCGGCTGAGGAAGTCCCGCAGGGGCTCGTCCGGGTCGGGCTGCGCGGCCGTCATCGCTTCGACCCGTTGTTCAAGCACACTGCTGATGACGCCGGTGAACAGTGCCTGCTTATCGGCGAAGTACAGGTAGACGGTGCCCTTGGCCACTCCGGCGCGCTGGGCGACGTCGCCGATGCGGGTGGCGCGGTAGCCCCGCTCGATGAACAGTTCCAGTGCCGAGTGCGCGATAGCCGCGCGGGTCTGCGCGGTTTTGTCGGGGCTCGGACCGCGGGTGCGCCGAGTGTCCGGTGGGTCATCCGCCGCCACGTCCCCGCCCTTCATTGCAAAAATGACCATCGGGTCATGTCACTGATATGATTCTGACCTATCGGTCATTTTTGATGATAATGGAGGCATGTCCCATGCGGTCGGTACTGGTCGTCGGTGCAGGACCGACGGGTCTCGTGATGGCCCTGAGTCTGGCGCGGCGCGGTGTACCGGTACGCATCATCGACAAGAAAGCAGGCCCGACCGAGGAATCCCGCGCGATGGGTCTGCATGCGCGCACCCTGGAGTTCTACCAGCAATTCGGCTTCGCCGAGGCCGTCGTGGACCGCGGCCTGATCGCGGAGGAGGTCCGATTCCGCGCCGGTGACCGTGACGTCGCCCGATTCTCACTGCAGGCCATGGGAGACGGGCTGAGTCCGTATCCGTTCATGCTGACCTTCCCCCAGGACGAGCATGAGCGGTTTCTGCTGGACCGACTGGCGGAACTGGGTGTCACCGTGCAGTGGGGCGCCACCCTGGACGACTTTTCCGATCGAGGTGACGATGTCGAGGCAGTCATCGCCATCGGCGGTACCACCGAACCGTCAGTCCACGCCTACATCGTCGGATGCGACGGAGCCCACAGCAGGGTGCGGGAGGTGCTCGGGATCGGCTTTCCCGGAGGATCCTCCGAGCAGCTTTTCTATGTCGCCGATGCCGCCGTGACCGGGCCCGCCCACGACGAGGTCTATGTCAGCGTGCGCGGGGAGGGCCTGGCATTGATGATGCCGGTGCGCACAACAGGCTCCTTCCGGATCATCGGCCTGGTCCCGCCGGATGTCAGGCAGCAGCAGTCCGTGCGATGGCCGGATGTCCGCGAGCATGTCGATTCGTTGCTGGGATTCGTTGTGGGCGAGGTCAACTGGTTCTCCACCTACCGCGTCCATCACCGCGTCGCCGAGCATTTCCGTGCGGGGCGGGCGTTCATCGCCGGCGATGCCGGCCATATCCACAGCCCGGCCGGTGGGCAGGGGATGAACACCGGTATCGGTGACGCGGTGAACCTGTCCTGGAAGATTGCCGAGGTCATGGCCCGACGTTCTGACTCGGCGCTGCTGAATAGCTATGAGCGGGAGCGCATTCCGTTTGCGCGGTCCCTGATCGCCACCACGGACCGCGCCTTTAAATTCCTGGTCGACGACCATCCAGTCGCCCGGATGGCCCGCGCCCAGCTGGTACCCCGGGTGGTGGCGACGGTCACGAAACTTGCCCGGGCCCGTCGGCTGATCTTCATGACCGTCTCCCAGACCCGGATCTCCTACCGCGACTGCGCCTTCAATTCCGGTAAGGCCGGTGCGATCCGCGGAGGCGACCGTCTGCCGTGGATCCCCACCGCAGACGGTGGCAACTTCGCCCCTTTGCAATCCCTGTCGTGGCAACTGCACAGCTACGGCCAACCGGCGCCCGGCGTCGTCGAGGCGGCCGCTCACCTCACGCTGGCCGTGCATCGGTTCCCGTGGAGCGATGCCGCAGGGCGCGCCGGTGTGGAGCGCGACGCGAGCTACCTGGTCCGCCCGGACGGCTACGTCGCCCTGGCGCTCGGGTCCACCGAACCCGGCGATGTGCTGACACGGTTCGTCGAGGGCCGACACCTGGATGTCAGCGGACCGACATCCGCCCACTCGTAGTACCCGAACCGAGGAGGACCACCATGTGGAGACGACTGCTCGTCGACACCGTCTACCGGCTTGGCAGACCACCGGTGTCGATTTCTCCGCCGTCGCCATCGGCAAGGCTCGAGTCGATGCGCAGGCGGTCCCGAACGCGCACTTCATCGAAGGCGATGCGACCCGGCTCACCGAACTCGGGATCACCCGGCCGGTCACCCTGGCGATCGACATGGGTGGTTACCACTCACTTCCGCACGCGGCCAAACCGGTGTACGTGGCTCAATTGGCCGCGCTGCTCGAACCGGGCACTCCGGTGCTGATGTGGCAGGGGATCGGCGTCGGGGAAGGCGAGATCCCCGATGTGTTCGGGGGTGCCTTCATCGTGGAGGAGAGCAAACCGAAAGACTTCGCCATCCGGCGGAAACTGTTCCGCCGCAACGTCTCCGGAACCTGGTACCGGTTGCGCCGGCGCTGAGCGGTTCGCCCGCGGTCAGTTCTCCCCGGCGGCGACCAGTGAGGTCAACCGCACCTCGGGGTTGTCCTCCTGGAACCCCTGCAGCCGCCATTTGGTCGTGAACAATGCGAGCATGACGCCGTCGGTCCGGGTGAGCACTTCCATCGACACCTGTTTGTCCACCGACGCGGCGTCGTCGGGATGGACGGCGCGGGCGATGGTGTAGGGCAGCGGTTCCAGGGCGACCGGGGCGCTGAACTCGGTTGCCATCCGGTGGGTGGCGACCTCGAACTGCATCGGGCCGACGGCGGCCAGTACGGGGGACTGGTCGCCGCGGCGGTCCGAGCGCAGTACCTGCACGACCCCCTCCTGTTCCAGTTGTTCGATGCCCTTGCGGAACTGCTTGTGCTTGCTGGGGTCGGTGCCCCGGGCGACGGCGAAATGCTCAGGCGAGAAACTGGGGATCGGCGGGAAGTGCACTTCGACGTCGCGGAACAGCGTGTCGCCGGGCCGTAGTGCGGCCGCGTTGGCCAGGCCGATCACATCTCCGGGCCAGGCGTTATCCAATGTGGTGCGCTGCTGACCGAACACCGACTGGGCGTATTTGGTGACGAACGGTTTACCGGTGGCGGCGTGGGTGAGGACGTCACCGCGCTCGAAGGTGCCTGAGCAGACTCGCGCATAGGCGATCCGGTCGCGGTGCGCGGAGTCCATCCCGGCTTGCACCTTGAAGACGAACGCGCTGAAAGCAGCCTCGACCGGTCGCAGATGACCGTCGGCGTCGAGTTGTCCACCGGGCGCCGGGGCGAGTCGCACCAGGTTGTCCAGCAGTTGGTTGACCCCGAAGTTCAGCGCCGCCGAGGTGAACAGCACCGGTGTGGTCTCGCCGCGCAGGAAGGCTTCCTGATCGTGGTCGCCGCCGTCGGCGGCGAGCAACTCGCACTCCTCCGAGGCGGTGATCCAATCGTCACCGGCGGCGTCGGTGGCGCGGTCCGGGGAGATGTGCTCCTCGGGCGCCGCGGTCGCACCGCCGGCGGTGCGGGTGAATCGGATGAAGTCGCCGGTGCGGCGGTCCAGGACCCCTTTGAAGTCGCCGGCGATGCCGACCGGCCACGTCAACGGGGTGGGCCGCAGCCCGATACGTTCGTTGATCTCGTCGAGCAGTTCCAGTGGGTGACGGCCGGGCCGGTCCCACTTGTTGATCACGGTGAGGATCGGGATGCCGCGATGGCGGCACACCTGAAAGAGCTTGAGGGTCTGTGGTTCCAGGCCCTTGGCCGCATCGATCAGCATGACCGCGCAGTCGACGGCGCTGAGCACCCGGTAGGTGTCCTCGGAGAAGTCCGCGTGCCCGGGGGTGTCGAGCAGGTTGATGACGCAGTCCTGCCCGTCCGGTGAGCGGTACGGGAACTGCAACGCCGTGGACGTGATGGAGATACCCCTGGCCTTTTCCATCTCCATCCAGTCCGACACCGTGGCCCGCCGTCCGGACTTCCCGTGGATGGCCCCGGCCTCGGTGATCACCCGCGCATGCAGAACCAGGGCCTCGGTCAGGGTTGACTTCCCCGCGTCCGGATGGCTGATCACGGCGAAGGTTCGGCGCCGCAGAGCCTCCGCCGACAGGCGTTGGGCGGCGTTCCCGTTAGCGGCCGGGCGCACTTCCAGGTCGTTGTCTTTCATGTCGGTGCAGACGCTACGCGCCCGCGGCCGGTGCCGCTGGGGCCATGCTGGGCCCATGCTGGGGCCACCGGGAGGAGGAACCGATGTCATGCGGTAGAACGGAGTCGGGGAACGCAGACGCCACCGGGGGTCAGCCGCCCAAAAGGAGCTACGACATGGATTCCGTCAGAGGAATGAACGTCCTCGTCACCGGTGCGGCGATGGGGCTCGGGAAGCTGTTCGCCACCCGCGCCGTCAAGGAGGGCGCGGCCGCGGTGGTGTTGTGGGACGCCAACTCCGTCGCGTTGCAGGAAACGGCTGCCGAGTTGGAGGCCCTCGGCGGAGTCGTCCACTCCGAGACCGTTGATGTCACCTCCGATGACCGGGTGGCTCAAGCAGCCGAACGGGTCCGGCATGAGTTGGGCACGATCCATGTGTTGTTCAACAACGCCGGGATCGTTCGAAGCAACGGTTACTTCTGGGAGAACAACCCGAAAGACTTCGTACTCACGATGGAGGTCAATTCCATCGGACCGATGCGGGTGGCCCGGGAGTTCCTGCCGGCGATGATCGAATCGGGCGAGCCGTGCCGGATGGTCAACATCGCGTCCTCGGCGGGACTCAACGCCATCCCGCGGATGGCCGCCTACGCCTCCTCCAAATGGGCGGCTGTGGGGTTCTCCGATTCGGTACGACTGGAACTCGAACAGGCCGGCCACAAGGATGTCCGGGTCACCACGGTCTGCCCGACCTACATCAACACCGGCATGTTCGACGGTGCCAAGGGCATCCTGTTCACCCCGATGCTCAAACAGGAAGACGTCGTCAAGGAGACCTGGGCCGCCATGCTGGAGGGCAGACCCTTCGTCGTGATGCCGTGGACGTCGAAGATGAACAAGGTCCTCAGCGGCGTGCTGCCGGTTCGGCTGCGCGACGTGTATCTGCGCCGCGCCGGCGTGTACAACTCGATGGACGAATTTCACGGACACTGAGTCCGTCGCGATAGCCCCGACCGGCGGACCGGAGGCTGATACTGTCCGCCGTGCGAATGGTTTTTCCCGCTCGGGCACAGGCCCCGGCGGGAAACCGAGCGGTGTGAGCACTCGGCGCACCGCGAGAGGGAACCCGGTGGGAATCCGGGACTGTCCCGCAGCGGTATGCAGGAACGAACGTCGTCACGGGCACTGGTCCCTCCGGGGCTGGGAAGCGGCGGCTACTAGGTACACCTCCGATGGTGTGGGCCTGCGAGTCCGAAGACCTGCCAGTCGCGCCGGATGCACCGCATCCGGCGGCTCATCGCCTCGTGGACTGGGCGCGTGACCGAGGTGGTCACGCACCCTCGGGCGATGGGTCATCGGTTTCGTCCCGAAGGGAACGCACGTGCACATCGAACCCGGGATCGTCGAAGGATCCAAGGTCATTCTGAGTTACGGCACCGCCGGCGGCGTCGGCCTCTACGCGCTGCACGCGGCCTGGCAGGCGGTCAAGGAACGGGGCCCGTTCTCGCTGCTGTTCCGTGCGCTGGGTACGACCGCCCTGGTGCTGGTCTTCTTCCAGATATTTCCCCATGTCCGGGTCGGCATCTCGGAGGTGCACCTGATCTTCGGCTCGACGCTGTTCCTTTTGTTCGGTGTGGCCCCGGCCGCCATCGGCCTGGCGGCGGGACTACTGATCCAGGGACTGCTCTTCGCTCCGCTCGACCTGCCGCAGTACGGGATGAACATCACCACGCTGCTGGTTCCGCTGTTCGGGCTGCAGTACGTCGCCAAACGGGTCATCGCGCCGAACACGCCGTACGTTCAGTTGCGGTACCGGCAGGCACTGGCGCTGTCGACCACCTACCAGGCGGGCATCGTCACCTGGGTCGGATTCTGGGCGCTCTACGGGCAGGGTTTCGCCGCTGCCAATGTTCAGAGCATCGCGGTCTTCGGTGCGGCCTATCTGGCGGTGATCCTCATCGAGCCACTCGCTGACCTCGCGGTCCTCGCCGGGGCCAAGAGCCTGCGGCAGTTCAAGGACAGTTCGCTGCTGGAACCGCGGTTGCTCAACCCGGCCTGAGGCGGCAGCGCCGCTCGCTCGGTTAGGCTGCCGCTGTGAACCTCGAGAAGGTCATTTTCGGCTTCTTCGTGCTGTTGGCGGCGACGCTGAACTTCGGCTTCTTCGTCGGCGATATCAGCGATCCTGACGTCCATAACGCCTGGGAGTTATTCGCCGCGCTTCTCGTCGCCCTGATCACGACGATCCTGAAGTTCGGCGACAACACCCAACTGGGAGCGGTGCAACTGGCTGCCAGCCTGGTCGCGCTGCTCCAACTCGCGGTCGCGTCGGGGCTGTGGGTCTGGGCGACGCAGGTTTCCGCGCAGGGGCTGGACGGGCACGCCACCGCCAGCGTGGTGTCGCTGTCGGGCGGGGCTTTGCTGGCTAATCTCGTCTCCGTCACGCTTCTGGTCATCGAGACCGCGACGTTCCGCCGTCGTTAGCCGGTCGGCTCAGTCAACATCCAACCCGATGCCCAACCCGATGCCGAACCCGCAGAGACGGTTTCATCTCTGGACCCGCCGAACGGTAGCGAAGCGGCCCTCCGCTACCACCATTCCGAATACGGTGCCGACCACCGAGGTGATCTTCTTGATCATGCGGCGACTGCGAGCGCCCCTGATCGTCGTGGTCACCACATTCAGCTTCTGCGGGGCCGGGATGATGCTGATGCCGGGCTTGGACGCCGCGGGCAACCCGTACCGGCTGAACATTTTCGATGCCTTCTATCAGATGACCATCACGCTGACGACGGTCGGCTACACCGAGGCTCCGTACCCGTTCAGCTACCCGCAGCGCATGTGGCTGTCGATGTCGATCTTCCTGCTCGTCATCAGCTGGGGCTACGCCATCGCCGTGTTCTTCGCGCTGATCCAGGGGGCCGCCTTCCAGGCGGCCGTCACCACACAGAAGTTCCGGCGCCAGGTCCGCCGGATGGTGGAACCCTTTGTGATCGTCGCCGGCTACGGGGATGCCGGCCGGATCGTCGGTACCCAGCTTGACAAGCACTACCGGCGTTTCGTCCTCGTCGACGCGCGGGCGGACCGGGTGCAGTCGGTGACAGCCGATCAACTGAGTTTCGACGTTCCCGCTCTGGAAGGGGATTGCGCCACAACGGCGGTCCTCGGTATGGCCGGCCTGGGGCACCGGGACTGCGAGGGCGTGCTGGCGCTGACTGATGACGACGATACCAACCTGGCAGTGGTGATGACGGCGTCGCTGCTGCGACCGGACCTGCCCGTCCTCGGCCGCTGCGGGGAGGATCGCACCCGTGCCCGGATGGAGGGCTTTGCCCCGGGGGCGGCGATCAATGCCGATGACCGGTTCAGTGAGTACCTGGCGCTGTCAATCCATCGGCCGGTCGGTCAGCAACTCCTGCGGTGGCTGATGGACAACGATCAGGAGCGGCTGCCCCCGCTGCGGCCGGATCTCGCCGAGCGGCGATGGCTGGTCTGCGCTGAGGGCGAGTTCAGCAACTCGGTGGTCAACGACCTGGCAGGTATCGGTGTCTCCGTCGAGTTCGTCGATCCGGCCGGCAGTGCCCCGGACTTCTCCGGAGC
>JAHZJY010000236.1 GCA_022600695.1 Actinomycetes bacterium
CCTCGCCGATCGCGCCGGTGGCCTCGCCGGTCGCGCCGGTGGCCTCGCCGGTCGCACCACAGGCGGCCGCGGCACCGAGTGGCGGCGCCAATCCGCTCACTCTGCTCGGCGCCCTGCCCTGACAGCTGATCGACCAGTCGCCGGAACAACCCCGAGGGAGCACGTCGTGCACACCATCGCCAAGCTGGCCGCCGGCCTGACCACGGCAGCGCTGACCGTGGCAACCAGCCCGATGGCGTCGGCCGACCCGGTAATCCCGTTGGATCCGGTCCAGCTACCGGGGTTGGCGGCGGTGCAGAACCTGAGCCCGGTGGTCCAGCAGGCGGCGACCGATCCCGCTTCTGCGCAAGAGTTGCTGCTCGCGGCCGCCTCCCAGCTGGCCGGCAACGCGACCACCCCGGGGGGCTCAACCGCCCTGGCCGAGGCGGTCACCCGGTTCGTCCAGCACGGCGGGGCCGCGATGGGACCCGCCGCGCCGCCGGCCTCGGCTGCGGTCACCCAGCAGGCGGCCACCGGGATGCCGCACGGGACCGCCCCGTTACTCACCCCCGGACCCGGCAATGGCCCGATCCCGTTGCAGCAGCACGTACCCGCTGCCGGCGTCGTTCCCGGCGCCGAGGCCCATCTGCCCACCGGGATCAATCCGGCACACGCCGCCGGGCCGGTTCCGGAGGCCATGCCGGAGGTGCCCACCGCGGTCGCCGCGCCCAGTCCGGCGCCCGCACCGGGGAGCGCCCCCGCTGCGGCCGATGCGCTCGCCTACGACCCGAATACCCCACCGACACAGGACTTTTTGTATCCATCGATGAGTAACGGCTGCCTGAAGGACGGTGGCAACGTGATCGCCACCGCGATCTCGGTGGCCGGGCCGGCCGCCATCCCGACCCCGGGCCCGGGGGCCGGGCAGACGGCCTACGTGTTCACCGCAGTCGGCACGCCGGCCCCCGCCGCCGAGCAGAAGCTGCCGCTCAATGTGACCTGGGTCAACCTGACCAACGGTCGGTCCGGCAGCGCGACGCTCAAGCCGAACCCCGGCATCAACCCCGAAGGGCCGACCACGCTGACCGCCATCGTCGATACCGGATCGGGCAGCATCATGTCGACGATCTTCGGCCAGGTGACCACCACGGACATGCAGTGCACCTTCATGCCGACGATCGGATCCTCCGTCGTCCCGTAACGCACACGCGGGCTAGGCTGGGGTCGCATGGAAGTGCTCAGCCCACTCGAATCGTTGATGCTCACCGCCGAGTTGCTCTCCAGCCCAATGCATGTCGCCGCATTGATGATTCTGAGCCCCCCATCGGGCGAGGAACCCCGGGACTACGTCAAGGGGATCTACGAGGACACGCTGACCGCAGCGGTCGATATCGACCGGAGGCTGCGTCGGGTGCCACACAGCGGTATCGACACCGGCTTCCTGTGGACGTGGCGCGACGTCGGGGACACCGGCGCGGAGCTGGACATCCGTCACCACTTTCAGCGTCGGACCCTCCCCAGGGACGGCGGACCCGGCGCCCTCTGGGAGATGGTCTCCGATCTGCACGCGCTGCGGCTGAGCCGCTCGGAGCCGCTGTGGATGGCCTATTTGATCGACGGTCTGCCGGACGGGCGGTTCGCGTTCTACGTCAAGGTGCATCACGCCGTGGTCGACGGGGTGGCCGGCCTGCAGATGATCATCGAATCATTGAGCACCGATCCCGACGAACGCGGGATGCCGCCCTTCTACGTCGCCCAGGAGCCGTTTCGCCGACCTGAACCGACCTCCCCGGGCATACGACCCGGCCCGCTGACGACACTGCTGGGGATCGCCGCTGCCGCCTCGTCGGGAGTGGAACTCACCGCCAAGGCGGCCCGCGCTTGGCTGGGGGATGCGCTCGGCAGTCTGCTGACCCCCAGCATCGTGGCGCCGTTCGGTGCGCCGCCGACCCGGTTCAACTCCACGCTGGGGCCCTACCGCGCGGCGGCCGGCACCAGCCTGGACCGTAGCCGCATCCGGGCCCTGCAGGAGGCGGGCGGCGTGAGCAGCAACGATGTGATGATGGCCGTCATCTCGGCGTCGTTGCGCAATTGGCTGGCCGAACACGGCGAATTGCCCGGGCGATCACTGGTGGCGATCTGCCCGGTCACGGTCCGCACCCGAGAGATCGCCTCTGCCGACAGCCACGGCAACCAGTTCGGCATGGGCCTGTGCCCGCTGGGAACCGATATCGCCGACGACATGGAGCGGCTCGAACTCGTGCACAACGCCATGGCTCACATTAAGAAACAGGTGGCCCAGCAAGGCCCCGGGGCGATGCTCCTGGCTATGGGCCCGGCGATAGGCCCGACCATCCTGCTGCCGATGCTGCCGTTCGACACCAAGCTACCGCCGAGTTTCAACATCCCGATATCGAATGTGCCCGGACCGCCGGAGAGGCGGTATTTCAACGGCGCACGCGTCGATGAGATCTATCCGGTCTCTGCCATCTGGGACGGGATGGCACTCAACGTGACGGTGTGCTCGTACGCAGATCAGGTGAGCATCGGCTATGTCGCCGACCGCGACGTGATGCCTGATGTCGAGACCCTGATTCCGTTCACCGTGCGGGCGCTTGACGATCTCGAGCAGGCGGTCGGCCTGACGGCTCAGTAGGCCATGAACAGGATGTGCTCACGCTCGTACTGCATCCCCGGATGCGCCTCAGCGAGATGCGCCTGGGCCAGTTCCACCAGTTCGTCCTCATCCTTGCCGCGGATAGCCTCGCCGCACGGACAGTTCAGATGGGTCTTCATTGAGATGCTCCTTCGTTCGCGATCTGATGCGCTCAGGCCTTTGCCTTCGCGGCTGCTTTCATCTTCTTCTTGTACGCGCGCACCTGCTCCAATGAGCCCCGGTCCAGAAC
>JAHZJY010000237.1 GCA_022600695.1 Actinomycetes bacterium
GGCATCGGCGAATCGCTGCATCCAACCGCGCCAGCCAGGGCTGGCGACATGCTCGAAGTAGCGGAGTTCGCCACCCGGTTTGAGCAGCGAGCCCAGTTGCTGCAGAACGGTTTCGGGAAACTCCACCGAACACAGCACCAGCGAGCAGACCACCGCGTCGAACGGCTCGAAATCCCCCGCCGCCACCTCGCCCATGGCCTCGATGGTCGAGGCGATGACGGTGACCGGAACCGGGGCGACCGCAGCCGCTTCGCGAGCCTTGGGGGCAAGGCCCACCTCGGGCTCCACTGCGACGACCTCCGTCACCGTATCCGGGTAGAAGGCGAAGTTGGTCCCGGTGCCCGCGCCGACCTCCAGTACCCGACCGGCCAGGCCTGCGAGATTCTCGATTCGCAGGCGGCGCATCACTGGGGATTCGTGAGCAGACATCACCGACCACAACCGAGCGAAGAACGGATGGTCGAGGGTCTGCCCGACGGGGTTGGCGGTCACTTCCCCACTGTAGCCAGCGACCCGGGCTCGGCCGGCGGGTACTCCGGCGGGCCCTCGCTGAGACCGAAACGTTCGTGCAGACGAACCAGCGGCGCCGGCGCCCACCAGTTCCACCGTCCCATGACGTGCATGAACGCCGGCAGCAGACCCATCCGCACCAGGGTGGCATCGGTCAGTACGGCCAGCGTGAGCCCCAGCCCGAAGATGCGCATGAACGACACCTGGGCGGCGATCAACGCGGCGAAGGCTATCGCCATGATCAGGGCGGCGGCGGTGACCACCCGGCCGGTGCGCGCCAATCCCAGTGCCACGCTCTCGTCGTTGTCGACCCGGGTCCGCACCCGATCAGTCGACCCCGACCTCGCCGACCCGGATTTCAGCCAGAACTCCCGGATCCGGGCCAGCAGGAACACCTCGTAATCCATCGACAACCCGAACGCGACACAGAACATCAGCACCGGGATGTTGGCCTCCATCGTTCCGGTCGGGGTGGTGCCCAGTGCGCCGAGGTGGCCTTCCTGAAAGACCCACACCAGCGCTCCGAAAGCCGCCGACAACGACAGCACATTGAGCACCAGAGCCTTCAGCGGCAGAATCAGGCTTCCGGTCAGCAGGAACAGCAGAATGAAAGTGATCACCCCGATCAGGGTCAGCACCAACGGCATTCGGGTGGTGACCGCCCCGACGACATCGCGATTGATCTGCGGGACCCCACCGATCAGCACATCACGACCAGCCGGTCCGGCAACGGCGTGGAGCCGGTCGAGTTGGAGCCGCGAGGCATCGGAGAACAGCGGGGCGGTGCTGCGCACCGACAGAAAGGCGCTGCCGTCGACAGCGCCGGCCGGCGCGGACGGCGGGCCGACCCTGTTGCCGCCGGCGAACGTACCGCCGGGGGCGGATACCAACGACACGTCGGCGACCCGCGACAGGTCGGCCGCATAGCGGTCGAGGTCCGCCTCGGTAACGCCGCCGGCGTCCGGGAGGATGACGCTCATACCGGAGTTGAGATTGCTGGAGAAGTCGTTTCGCAGCAGATCGCCCACCTGATGAGCCGATGCGGACTTCGGCAGCACCCGATCGTCCGGGCTGCCGAACTCAATGCCGAGGAACGGCGAGCCGAGCAGTAGCAGGACGGCCACGATCGCGATTCCGACCGGGATCGAGCGACGTATGACGAATTTCGTCGAGCGGTACCAGAACAGTTGCTCGACCGGTTTGGCGACCGGCTCCGGTCTGCGCAGTATCCGGCGTGCGAGCCGGCGGATGTCGAAGGCGTCCAGCCGGTCGCCGAGCATGACGATCGCCGCGGGCGTGATGATCACGGCCGCGGTCGCGGCGAATGCGACCGTTGCGATCCCGGCGAAGGCGAAGGACTGCAGGAAATACTGCGGGAACACCAGCAGGGCAGACAGCGATAGCGCGACCGTCACCGCAGAGAACAGCACGGTCCGTCCGGCGGTACACATGGTCCGCACCAGGGCGGCCTCGCGGGTAGCACCGTCGGAGATCTCGTCCCGGTAGCGGCTGACGATGAGCAGGGTGTAGTCGATAGCGAGCGCGAGACCCAGCGCGGCGGTGATGTTCAGCGCGAAGATCGACACCTCGCTGAAAGCGGTGATCAGCCGCAGCACCGCCATCGCGCCGAGGATCGCCATCAGGCCGACGACCATCGGCAGCGAAGCGGCAATCAAGCCGCCGAATACCCACACCAGGACACCGAAGCTCAGCGGGATGGCGATGGCCTCCATCCGCAGCAGATCATGCTTGGTCTGGGTGTTGATCTGGTCGTAGATCAAGGCGGTGCCGCCGGCCCGGATACTCAGGCCGTCTCGGTCACCAACGACCGGCTCAGCAAGTTCGGCCGCATACCGGGGTGCCTTGTTCTCCCCGCCCGCCATGGTGGCGACGATCAGTCCGGTCCTGCCGTCGGTGCTGAGCAATTCGGCCGCCGCTGCCGGTGGAGACGTCCACGGCGACGTCACACTCAGCACGTTCGGTGAGGCATCAAGCCGGACGACGATATCGGACCCCGCGGTGCGGGCGCCGGCACTGGTGGCCCCCGCGGGGTCGGAAACCGTGATGAACAACTGCTGGTCGCTCTGGTCAAACTTCTCGTTGAGCATCTGCGACGCGCGCGCCGACTCCGAGCCCGGATCCTGAAACCCCCCGGCCGACAGGTGGTTGGCCACTGGAATTCCGAATACGGCGGTCACCGCGGCCAGCAGCGCCGCGATGGCCAGAATCCGCCGCGGCGAGCGAAGAGCCACCAGAGCGATTCGGTGCAGCACAGACACCACCCTTTCCGCCGGTCAGCTAACTGCCGGCCGGAACAGTGTGGGTGCCACGGCAGGGACCGGTCAAACCCGGCGGGGGTCCGTCAGCCGGCGGTAACTATTGCCACCAATTTCCGAAACGTGACTCAAACTTTCCTTAGAGCAGACCAATACGCTCCTAAAGTATGTGGATCGACGACACCAGTGCCGATGTCATCAAAGTTGACTTCGAAGCTCTCTATCACGGCGATTTCCTCGTGGAGGGTGACACCTCCGAGCAGTTCGAGGACCCCTCGCCGCTGGCGAACGCCAGCTGACCGACGCACCCTCCGGCCGGCCAAGCCGGAGGGCCGTTGCGGGACACGCCGCTGACCTCCCGCGTTAAATCGCGTCACTCGACAGCACCGCGTCAACAGCAACTCCAGCCCGACTAAAAACGCTTGCCCGCCTGGTGTCCAGGCGGGCATCACTGCGTTTGGGGGGTTTGAGCCGCTATCCGAACACCGACGACCTCCTCAGACCCGAGCGCTGGTCATCACCATGCCGGCCAGTCTTCCGGTGATGAGTTCCTCGGCCTCCCGCACCATCCGGCCGACGAGATCGCCGCATGTCGGGATATCGTCGATCAGCCCCATCACGGTGCCAACCGTCCAGATGCCGGCATCGGGATCACCGTCATCGAATACCCGCCGACCGCGCGATCCGGCCACCAGTTCCATGACATCGCCGAACTGGCCACCGCCGGCGAGGATCTCCACCACCTCACGCGACACCGCGTTGCTGGCGACCCTCGCGGTGTTGTGCAGGCTCCGGAAGATCAGCTCGGTCCCGAGTTCGTCTCCGTCGACGATCGCCTGTTTGATGTTCTGGTGGATCGGCGACTCGACGGTGCACATGAAACGGGTACCCATGTTGACGCCGTCGGCGCCCAGCGCCAGCGCAGCCACCAGGCCCCGGGCGTCACCGAAGCCTCCGGAGGCGATCATCGGGATCTCGATCTGTTTCGCCGCGGCGGGGATCAGAACGAGCCCGGGGATATCGTCCTCACCCGGGTGCCCGGCGCACTCGAACCCGTCGATGCTGATCCCGTCCACCCCGAGACCCTGCGCCTTGATGGCATGGCGCACCGAGGTGCACTTGTGCAGTACCTTGATGCCGTTGGCATGGAACATCGGCAGGTGGGGCGCCGGGTTGGAACCTGCCGTCTCGACGATCTTGATCCCCGCGTCGACGATGACCTGGCGGTACTCGTCATAGGGCGGCGGGGTGATAGCCGGCAGGATCGTGAGGTTGACCCCGAACGGTTTATCGGTGAGATCACGAGTCCTGGCGATCTCGTTGGCCAGGTCCTGCGGCGTCGGCTGGGTCAGCGCGGTCAGAAAACCGAGCGCGCCCGCGTTCGCCACCCCGGCCACCAGTTCCGCGCGGCCCACCCACTGCATACCGCCCTGGGCAATGGGATGTTCGACACCGAACGTCTCAGTGAACTTGGTGGTGAGGGTCATGGCGTCTCTCTGACTGGTCGGGGCGGTCGGCGGCGTGTCGCGCGAACAGTCATCGCGGAGCCATCCGAATGGCGCCGTCGAGACGGATGACCTCGCCATTGAGCATCGAATTCTCCACGATATGCACGGCGAGGGCGCCGTATTCACTGGGCTTGCCCAGCCGCGAAGGGTGCGGAACCTGCGCCCCCAGCGAGGCCTTGGCCGGTTCCGGCAGGCCCGCCAGCAGTGGGGTGTCGAACAGTCCGGGAGCGATGGTGACCACCCGGATCTGCTTACCGGCCAGGTCGCGGGCGATGGGCAGGGTCATGCCGACCACGCCGCCTTTGGATGCCGAGTAGGCCGCCTGACCGATCTGGCCGTCGAACGCGGCCACCGAGGCGGTGTTGATGATCACGCCGCGCTCCTCGCCGCACGGTTCGGTCCCGGCCATCCGTTCGGCGCCCAGTCGCAGCACGTTGAAGGTGCCGACCAGGTTGATGTTGACGATGCGGGCGAACTTCTTCAGTGGATAGACCCCACCCTTGCCCAGCACACGGATGGCGTCGCCGGTGCCGGCGCAATTGACCACAATGCGCACCGGACCGAGTGTTTCGGCGAGGTCAAAAGCCTCGGCCACCGCGTCCTCATCGGTGACGTCCGCCGGCGCGAAACGCACCCGCTCGCCGGCTTCGGAGTTCAATTCCGAGGCGACTTCCGCCCCCCTGGAGTTGGGCAGGTCGAGGATCACGACCTTCGCGCCCTCGTCGAGTAACGCCCTGGCGGTGGCCAGGCCCAGCCCGGATGCCCCACCGGTGACCACGGCTACCGCGTCCTTGATCTGCACTGCACGCGTTCCTTTCGAGTCGACCTACTGGTTGGTCGGGACTATACGCACTTCTCGACCGGCCGCTCAGACCCAGTCGTTGAACACGGCATCGTCATCCTCCCCGGGAGCACGAGGCGGGGTGGGAATGCCGGGCTGTGTGCGGGAGAACCTTGGTGCGGGCATCGGGAAGACCGAATCGCCGACCTTGTAGAAGCTGTCGCGCTCGACGTTGTGCGGTTCGGTTTCGATCTCGGCGAAGGACAGAATCGGTGCCACACAGGCGTCACTGCCCGCGAAGACCTTCGCCCAGTGATCACGATCGCCGGCGAGGAAGGTCTCGGTAAGCGTCGCCCGCAACTCCGGCCATCCGGCGATGTCGTTCTGGTCCGGTAGGTCGGCTGCATCCAGTCCCAGCTTCTGCAGCAGTTCGGCGAAGAACTGCGGCTCGATGGCGCCCACCGAAACATGGCGTCCGTCCGCGCACTCATAGACGTCGTAGTAGGGCGCACCGGTGTCGAGCAGGTTCGTACCGCGAACATCACTCCACAGCCCGGTGTGGCGGAACGCGAATATCATCTGGGCCAGCACCGCCGAACCATCCACCATTGCGGCATCGATGACCTGACCCTGGCCGGATCGTTCGCGCTCGTACAGGGCGGCGAGAACACCGACCAGCAGGAACATCGAGCCGCCACCGAAGTCGCCGACCAGGTTCAGCGGAGGCACCGGCCGCTCACCCACCCGGCCGATGGCATGCAGCACCCCGTTCAGCGAAATGTAGTTCATATCGTGGCCGGAGCGCTGACTGCGAGGTCCGGTCTGGCCCCAACCGGTCATTCGGGCGTAGATCAGCCGTTCGTTGACCTTCGCACAGTCCTGCGGGCCGAGACCGAGCCGTTCGGTGACGCCGGGCCTGAAGCCCTCGATGAGCACGTCGGCCCTCGCGATCAGTGCAAGTACCTTCTCCCGACCCTCCGCACTCTTCAGGTCGGCGGTCACCGAGCGGCGGTTGCGGAGCAGGTAGTCCTGACTCGGCGCCGGGTTGGGCACCTTGCTGGGCCGTTCGACGCGGACCACCTCGGCCCCGAGATCACCGAGAATCATCGCGGCGTGCGGCCCGGGTCCGATCCCGGCAAGTTCGATGACGCGCACGCCCACCAGTGGTCCCGCCATGCTCGTACCGCCCCTTCGTCGCAGATGAAGTGACCTCTTTGTACCGTGTCCCACTGTGATTTGTACCGTGTCCCACTGTGACCACCTACACCGGCATCGATGACCTCACCGTCTCCCTGGACGGCAACGTGCTGACGGTGACGCTGAACCGGCCGGACAGCCTCAACTCGCTCACCGAGGAGATGCTCGGCGCCCTCGCCGATACCGTGGACCGGGCCGCCGGGGATCCGGCGGTCAAGGTGATACGTCTGCTCGGTGCGGGGCGTGGCTTCTGCTCCGGAGCAGGTATCAGTGCCGAAGACCAGGCCGCGGCGAAGTCGGCGGCGGTCGACGGCGTTCTCCTCGCGGCAAACCGCGCGGTGCGATCCATCGTGGCCTCCCCGAAACCGGTCGTGACGGTGGTGCACGGTGCCACCGCAGGCGTAGGTGTCTCGCTGGCGTTGGCCGGCGATATCGTCCTGGCCTCGGACAAGTCGTTCTTCCTGCTGGCCTTCACCCGGATCGCCCTGATGCCCGACGGCGGCGCGACGGCGCTGGTGGCTGCGGCAATCGGCCGGATCCGGGCCATGCGGATGGCCTTGCTGGCCGAACGGATCACCGCCGCCGACGCTTTGGAGTACGGACTGATCAGCGGGGTGTATCCGGATGCCGAGTTGGCCGACGGCGCGGCAGCGGTGATCGACACCCTGGTGGCCGGTCCGACACTCGCGCTGGCCAGGACCAAACATGCCATCAACGCCGCGACGCTGACGGAGCTGGACCCCGCCATCAGCCGCGAGACCGAGGGGCAGATGACCCTGATGGCAGCACGCGACTTCGCCGAGGGCACCAAGGCGTTCCAGCAGCGCCGCGAGCCGGACTTCACCGATACCTGAGGGCGCCCGCGTACCTCAGAGCGCTCGCGCTACATCCCGAAGATCGGTGGCAACGCCAGCACCATGATCAGGCCCCACACCAGATGGGTGAGCATCGGTGCCAGCACCCCGCCGGTGGCGCGGCGCTGCCATGCACACACGGTGCCCAGCACCAGCGCGGCGAAACCCAGCATCGGGTTGCCGGTGGCCGAGGTCGCGATCGCATACAGCAACGTCGAAATCGCCACCGGATAGAACCGCCCGAGCGCGGTGTAGAGCGCACCCCGGAAGAAGATCTCCTCGGCAACTCCGTTGACCAGCGCGATGAGCACGATCAGCAGCACTGGGCCGTGGTTGGTGTATTCCAGGACCCGGGTGATCCGCTCGGCGATTGCCGGGATGTGCCGAACCACCAGACCGCCGACCAGGAAAATCCCGCCGAGCAGCAGACCCGCCGTGATCCCGGTGATCACCGGCCGCTGGTTTCGGCCCCGCCATCTGATGCTGCCGAGATGCAGAGGGCCGGACAGCAGGGCGCCCAGGGCCCAGACCACCGCCAGCGACAGAGTCGACCAGTAAAACGCCGTCGCCCCGGGCCGCTGATGCATGGAATAGGCCAGCAACGCTGCGCCGGCGATCAGCACCAGGCAGACCACTACCCGGCGACGGCGCACCACCGAGGGCCATTCCTGGTGCGGCACAGCCACATTGGTGGCGGCCGCCCGGATCTGCTCGATGTGCATCCCTCCCACCGTACGAAACAAACCCATCCGAATGAATGACACTAGGCTGACGTCCGCCTGCGCCGGCCCTAGGTGGCTTCGCGGTGCAGGTCAACCAGCATTTCGTAGACGGCGGCGTTGTTGCGGTTGCCGGCCAGTTCAGAATCGCTGAGTTCGCGGCGCACACGGCCGGGCACGCCGGCCACCAGCATGCCGGGTGGTATCACCATCCCCTGCGGAATGAGCGCGCCGGCGGCCACCAGGGCACCCGCGCCGACCACCGCCCCGTTGAGGACGGTCGCACCCATCCCGATCAGCGCTCCGTCCCCGATGGTGCAGCCGTGCAGAACCGCGTTGTGCCCGATGCTGACCCCGGCGCCCACCCGGACCGGATACTCGGGATCGACATGTATGACCGCCCCGTCCTGAATATTGCTGCCGGCGCCGATGTCGATCGGCTCGGCCTCGGCCCGCAGGGTGGCCGAGTACCAGACACTCGACCGCCCGGCGAGCCGCACCCGCCCGATCAGACTGGCGTTGGGAGCCACCCAGGCATCCGGGTCCACGTCGGGGCTGTGACCACGAATGGAGACGACAATCGGCCCGGCGACAGGTTCAGCCATGCCCAGCATCGTAGAGCCGAAGCCGTGGCGATCACAGCGACCTGCAGTTTTGCTCCTCCGTAGGGGTCTCGGGAGTGTTTCGGGCCGATACAGGCCGTTTTGGGTAACGAAACCGAATCCGTTTACGATGCCACTTGCGTCACGGCTTTCCGCCGTGACGACGATGAACCAGGAGACACCGGTGAGCACTCGTACCAAGACCCTTGGCGTCGCCGCGGCGATCGCCGCGATCACCGTCGCCATCCCGACGGCGGTGCAGGCCTACGCCGACCCCACGCCCGAGCCGGTCGAGCCGACGCCGGCCACCACGTCGGCCCCTGCCGCGGCCGCCACCTCCACCAAGGTTCCCGACCCGCAGGGCCCGGGCTGCGACGCCTACCGCAACCAGGTTCCAGAAGGCCCGGGCTCGATCGACTCGATGGCGCTGCAGACCGCATCGGAGGCCATCGCCAGCAACCCCGATCTGAGTACGTTCAGCGGGTTCATCTCCGGCAAGCTCAACCCCGACATCAACATCGTCAGCGTGCTCGATGGCGGGCCCTATGTGGTCTTCGCACCGACCAATGCGGCGTTCGAAAAGCTCGATCCGACCACCCTGGAGGTCCTCAAGGCCGATCCGGTGGTCCTGCTACCGGTGCTCTTCTACCACATGGTGCTGGGCTACCTCGGACCCAACGATGTCGAGGGCACCATGCCCACCCAGGACGGAAGAGATGTCGTCGTCGCCGGTGAGGGCGGTGACGTCACCGTCAACGACAACCGGGTGGTGTGCGCCTACTCCGCCCGCGGCGCCTACATCTACATGATCGACGAGGTGCTGACCCCGCCCACACCGGCCGCCGAGGCCGGCGCGTCGACCACCGAGACGTCGACCACCGAGACGTCGACCACCGAGACGTCGACCACCGAGACGTCGGCAGCCACGACGACACCGCCGACCACCGAAGCCACCGCGTCGGAGACCCCGGCAGCTGAAGCCACGGCGACCGAAACGGCGACACCGGCCACGACCACCGCCACACCGGCCGCCTAGGACAGGGTCACCGCGCTTTCCAGACCGGGGCACGCTTCTGGGCGAAGGCCAACGGGCCTTCCATCGCGTCCTCGGATCGGAAGACGACCCTCATCTCCCGGTTCGATCGCTCCCAAGCGGCCCGCTCGGCGGTGATGGCACCATCGTCGGCACCCGCCGCAACGCGCTTGCTGGCCTGAACCGCCAGCGGCGCGTTGCCGGTGATCCGTTCGGCCAGCGTCACCGCCGCGTCGAGCACCGAGCCACCGTCGGGCACGACCTGATTGATCAGGCCCCATCGCAGCGCCTCCTCAGCGCTGATTGCCTCGCCGGTGAGCAACAACTGCATGGCGATCTTGCGGGGCAACTGGTCGACGATCCGGAACATGCCACCGGCCGCCGCGATCAGACCCCGTTTCACCTCGGGAAGGCCGAACCGGGCGTCGGACTTGGCGACGACGAGATCGCTGGCCAGCGCCAGCTCACTGCCGCCGCCGAGTGCGGTGCCGTTAACTGCTGCAATCACCGGTTTGTCGATGAAGTGCTGCACGCAACCGGCGAAACCCCACTCCGGGTGCTGCGGGTGAAAGATATTCTCGCCCCCCGAGATGGCCTTGAGGTCGGCCCCGGCGCAGAACGACTTGTCCCCCGCACCGGTGATGACGACCGCCCAGACCTGCGGGTCCTCGTGTGCCTGCTGCAACGCGTCACCGAGTGCGATGCTCACCGCGGCGTTGACGGCATTGCGGGCCTGAGGCCGGTTGATCGTGATGATCAGGGTGTTCCCCCGGCTTTCGGTGAGCGCGCCGGGGGCTTCATCTGAGCCGTCCGACGACGATCTTTGAGGAGTCGGACCATCTGACACCGACATGACTAGAGCAGCTCGAGGATCGTGGCGTTGGCCTGGCCGCCGCCCTCGCACATGGTCTGCAACCCGTAGCGAATCCCGTTGTCCCGCATGTGATGAAGCATGGTCGTCATAATCCGCGCCCCAGACCCACCGAGCGGATGACCCAGCGCGATAGCCCCACCGTTGGGGTTGAGTCTCGACTCATCGGCGCCGATCTCCTTCAGCCAGGCCATCGGCACGGGGGCGAACGCCTCGTTGACCTCGAAGACGCCGATATCAGAAAGCTTGAGACCGGAGCGGGCCAAGACCTTCTCGGTAGCCGGGATCGGCGCGGAGAGCATCATCACCGGATCGGCGCCCGCTAGAACGGCGGTGTGGACGCGGGCGATCGGCTTACAGCCCAGCGATTTAGCCCTCTCCGCCGACATGAACAGCAGCGCCCCCGAACCGTCGGAGATCTGCGACGAGTTACCGGCGTGTATCACACCGTCCTCGGAGAAGGCCGGCTTGAGTTGGGCCATCTTCTCCAGGGTGGTGCCGCGGCGGATGCCCTCATCCTTGAGCACCACGGTCCCGTCCGGATCCCTGATTCCGACGATCTGGTCATCGAAGGCGCCGGAGTCCTGCGCCCTGGCGGCCTTATCGTGTGAATCCAGCGCGAACTGATCCAGCATGGTGCGGGTCAGACCCCACTTCTGCGCCATCATCTCCGCACCGATGCCCTGATTCGGGGTCCGGGTGTAGCGGGCCTTGAATCGCGCCGGATACGGATTACCACCGTTGGCCAATGAAGCGCCCATCGGAGTTCGCGACATGGATTCCACTCCCCCGGCGATCACCGCGTCGTAGTGCCCGGCCGCCACGCCGGCGGCGGCGAAGTGCACCGATTGCTGGCTGGATCCGCACTGACGGTCCACCGTCACCCCGGGGATGGTCTCCGGCCAGCCGGCGGTGAGCACCGCGGTGCGGGCGATGTCCAGCGCCTGTTCACCGGCCTGCATCACACAGCCCCAGATAACATCGTCGATGACCTCAGGATCGATCCCCGCCCGGTCAGCCAGCGCACCGAGCACCTGGGCCGACAGTTCGGCCGGGTGAACGCCGGACAAGCCACCATTGCGCTTGCCGACCGGCGCCCGCACTGCTTCGACAATGACCGCTTCCGCCATCAGGTTCTCCTTACGTGAAAATAGCCGTAACCCGATTCTGACAGACCAACCAACCGTTTGGTCAACTCGGGTCCAGGTGGACCGGAACGTCGTCATCCCAGGGCTGGCGGGCCACCATGTCGCCGACGTCGACATGACCCCGTTCGAACTCCCCGGTGGCCGCGTCCACGAGGCGGTAACTCTGGGTCTGTCGATGGATCGGCTGGGCGTCGAGAACGACCACCCGAACCTCGCCCGGCTCGAACTGGCAGCGCCGCTGTATGGCGCTGATGAGTTGCTCGTTGTGCATGTGTCCGTCGCCGAAATTCCAGCCCAGCGCTGTGCTGCAGATACGTTCGCCGTCGGTGACGGAATAGTCGTCCTCATCGTGGCCCGCCATCGCCCGGTGCGCCAGGGTGAACAGTGCCCGGCCGTGGGTGTTGAAGCCGCGGAAGGCGTAACCCATATAGAGCGGGATCTGCGCGGCTTCCTTACTGCCGTAGAACTTCTCCAACTGGGCCGCGGGCATGCTCGCGATGCTGACCAGACCGCGGTTCATCTTCACCTCTGCGGACGGCCTGATGCACCACAGGGTGGTGTCCCAGTTGCCGGCGTAATAACGCATACCGGGCAGGAAGGAGACCCTGCGCGGCATCAGGTTTCCGGCGATGACCAAGGCCACCATCACCGCGAACAGCAGCAGCGGCCACGGGGTGGTGATATCGCCCAGCCCCAGACCGGCATGACCGACGAACAAGGACAGCACGGCGAAGATCATGAAAACGTTCCACTCCAGCGGCACCCCCATCGGGATTGCGCTGAGGATTCCCAGGTGGAAACAGACCATCACGAACGCGGCCACCGCCGTCGGCCAGCCCCCGTGGGAGAAGAACAGCACCAGCGGCACCAAGCCCTCGATCGCCGTACTGATGTGAGCCAGCACCCGGGACGGCCGTCCCGGGCGTAGATCATCGGGAAAACGCTTGAAAAAGGCTCGTTTGAGCGCCCGCGGGCGGATCACCGGGCTGTTGGACATCATCGTCGAGATCACGAACGGGAAGTGTCTGGTGAGCTTGGAAGTGGCCGCACCGATCCAGATCACCACGCAGGCCAACTTCGCCGCGACCATCGCATCCGGGCCACCGAACAGGAAC
>JAHZJY010000238.1 GCA_022600695.1 Actinomycetes bacterium
CGGGCGATCGGCTTCCCGACCAGGATGTTCACCGTGATGTTCGCGCTGGGTCGGCTGCCGGGGTGGATCGCGCACTGGCGGGAGATGCACGAGGAGCCCAACAAGATCGGCCGGCCGCGGCAGATCTACACCGGTTACGGCGAGCGCGATTACCGCGACGTCGGTAGCCGCTAGTTCCTCGGCCGGCTACCGCTCAGATCTGCGCCGGTACCGCCATCGCGGCGTTGTGCCCGCCCAGACCCGATACCGCACCACCACGGCGCGAACCCGAGCCACACATCCGAATCCGGCCGTGGGCGGTGGCCACGCACCGCGCCTGCGCGGGCCTGTCCAACGGGTCGCCGTCATCGGCGAATTGAGCGAGACTGAAACGGCCGCGGATCGTATCGGGCTCGGAGCGCTGGAGTGCATGCGGCACGTGTAACCCGAACACGGTCAGGGTCACCGCGCCGGCTTCGCGCAGATCCGGCGCCAGGATGCTGGGATCGGTCAGCGAGTGGTAGTAGATCTCGCACGGCAGCCCTCGACCCGCCCGGTCCGGAACCGCGCGGCGGCCGTTACGGTAAAGGAATGACGACGAAACCCGATATCGAGTTCCCCGAGGGCCCGGCGCCTACTGACCTGGTGATGACGGATCTCGTCGTCGGCGACGGTCCGGAAGCCAAACCCGGTGATGTCGTCGAGGTCCACTATGTCGGCGTGGAACACGACACCGGTGATGAGTTCGACAGCTCCTGGAACCGTGGGGAGTCCATCTCTTTTCCGCTGCGTGGGCTCATCCAGGGCTGGCAGGACGGCATCCCGGGTATGAGGGTGGGCGGTCGCCGGCAACTGGTCATTCCGCCGCAGCTGGCCTACGGTCCGGCCGGCGGTGGTCACCGGCTTTCGGGCAAGACGTTGATCTTCGTCATCGACCTGCTCGGCGTCGGCTGACCCGCAGTTCAGCTGTCGCGGGCCGGCTGCTTCCCGGCTCTGCCGCAAACCGTGGAATTTGCGCTCCGCTGGCGGTATGTTGCTCCGGTTCGGGTGCACGACGCGCCAGCAGCCGGTGGAGGAGGGGACCGATGGCGGGTTCCAGCGATGGCAGGGGCAGCGGTACGGCAACCGAGTGGCGTGCCGAGTCACGCTATTACCGCCGTGCGCCCGGCTGGGGTTGGCTACTGGGTCTGCTGCTCATCCCGCTGCTGTTCGGCTGGCTGGGCTGGGGAGCGCTGAAACCCGCGGCTAGCGTCAGCGCGCCGAATACCAGCGCGACCGCCCCGAGCATGTCGACACCCACGCTGAATTTCTCCCCACTGTCGATTCTGCGTAACGGTAACGATTTCACCCTGTCCGGGATTCTTCCCGACCTTGCGGTTAAGAACGGGCTGCTGGCCGCGCTGAAAGCGGCGCTCGGCGGGGGAGTCAACCTGATCGACAAGATCGATATCGCCGCGGGCGCGGTGGCGCCGGATTTCGACGGTTTCAGCGCGTTGTTCACAGCCGCTGCCGACATACCGAACTTTCAGTTCACCGTCGAGGGCGCCACCATGACCCTCACCGGCACCGCACCCTCGGAGGACGTCATGGCCGCCGTCGAGGCCGCGGCTCGGGCCGGTTGGCCGAACGTCCAGATCATCAATGCCATGACGGTCGCCGGCGCCGCGCCCTCCTGTGACAACCTGCAGGCCACGATCGACGCGAGTCTGGCCGCGCCGGTCAAGTTCCAGACCGGTAGCGACCGGTTGACCGCGGACGGCCGTCAGCAATTGGCCCCGGTCATCGCGGCGGTCAAGGAGTGTCAGGGGACCAGGCTGACGGTGATCGGACACACGGACAACACCGGCAACGATGCGATCAACAACCCGCTGAGTGAGAACCGAGCCCAGTCGGTGGAGGATTACCTGGTGGCGCAGGGTATTCCGGCGGACTCGGTCACCAGCCAGGGGGCGGGATCGACCGAACCAATGGCCGGCAACGACACCGACGCCGGCCGCGCTCAGAATCGGCGCACCGAGATCATGGTCGGCTAGGGAGTAACGAGATGGTTTTCGTCACACAGTGGTTGTGGTACCTGCTGGCCTTCCTAGCCGGCTCGGCGGTGGCCTGGCTGATCACCGTCCTGACGGTTCCCCGGACCAGCAGGGACGAGGCGATCGCCGATCTGCCGGGCTCGCGTGAGATCGGAGCACGCTGATGAATGACGTCAACTGGTGGCTGATGGCGCTCGCCTTCGTGCTGGGTCTGCTGCTGACCTTCGCCATGATGATCCGGAGGGTCACCCGGGAGGTGCCGGTCACCCACCGGGTCTCGGCGAAACTGTCCGACGCGGCTGACAAGGTGGGCGAGACCACCGACAAGGCCATCGACGCGGTCGGCG
The DNA here is from genome assembly GCA_022600695.1 of Actinomycetes bacterium. Classification (GTDB taxonomy): domain Bacteria; phylum Actinomycetota; class Actinomycetes; order Mycobacteriales; family Mycobacteriaceae; genus Mycobacterium. Next base: position 2,360 of record JAHZJY010000238.1, read on the forward strand.
GCAAGATCGACGAGGCCGGCGACGCGCTGGACGCGACGGCCCGCAAGGCCGGCGGCGCCCGCGACTCCGCGGCTGCCCGCGTCGACGCCAAGCTGGATGCGGCGGATGACAAACTGGCCGCTGCTGCCGCCAAGGCAGATGCCAAGATCGACGCTGTGTCGGGCACGATCGCCGCCAAGTTTGCCTCGATTGAAGACGTTGCCGCCGGTCCGTACGGCAAAGGCTCGGCAACAGGCAACGCCGACGGCAGCGGACCGGCCGGCTGGCTGATCAAGGGCAACGCCGACTCGATGCTCTTCCACGGCCCCGACAGCCCCTCGTATCAGCAGACCATCGCCGAGGTGTGGTTCTTCGACGAGGCCACCGCCCGGGCGGCGGGTTTCGACAAGTGGGACAAGAACCTCAAGTAGGTCCGGGTCTACGGATTACTGGGTACGCAGGACGAAGCCCACCCCGCGCACGGTGTGCAACAACCGGGGGGCTCCGCCCGCCTCGAGCTTGCGCCGCAGGTAGCCGATGAACACGTCCACGACGTTGGTGTCGGCGGCGAAGTCATAACCCCAGACCAACTCCAGCAGTTGGGCTCGGCTGAGGACCGCTGTCTTGTGCTCGGCGAGCACCGCGAGCAGGTCGAACTCACGCTTGGTCAGGTCGACGTCCACGCCGTTGACCCGGGCCCGCCGGCCGGGGATGTCGACCTCCAACGGCCCGACCTGGATGGTCTCCGAGGAGAACGTCGCGCTCGCCCCGCGGCGGCGCAGCAGCGCCTTGACCCGTGCCACCAGTTCAGCGAGCACGAACGGCTTGACCAGGTAATCGTCGGCGCCGGCTTCCAGCCCGGCCACCCGGTCATCCACCGAACTGCGGGCCGACAACACACACACCGGCACATCGTTGTCCATCGCGCGCAGTGCGGTGACCACGCTGACCCCGTCCAGCACCGGCATGTTGATATCGAGGACGATCGCGTCGGGTCTGGTCTCGGTGGCGCTGCGCAGGGCCTCGGCGCCGTCGACGGCGGTCGACACCTCGAACCCGGACAGCCGAAGCCCGCGCTCCAGTGACGCCAGCACGTCGGGGTCGTCATCGACGACCAGCACGCGCGGAGAGGCCGAGCCGCTGTCCATGTCCCCATAGTGCCGGATCGGCGTGCCGGCGGGTGGGAGGCTTGGCCGTGACATGATCTGCTCGACGGGGGACGGCCGCGCAGGAGACGATTCGGTCGTGAACGAGGTGAGTGTCACGGGGTTGCGATCAGAGCCGTCGATCGCGCCACGGCCCGTCCATGTCCGTGGCGCCTCGGACCTGCTGCGGCTGTTGCCCTACCTGTTGCCCTACCGGGCCCGCTGGGTTGCGATGGTGGTCGTCGCGATCGCCAGCCTGGTCGCCACCGTGGCCATCCCGCTGATGACCAGGGCCGTGATCGACGGGCCGGTGCACGATCGCGACCCGGGCGGCCTGTGGGTGCTGGGATCCGCGGCCGTGGGTATCGGCGTCGCCGAGGCGGCACTGTGGTTCATCCGCCGGTGGCTGGTGTCGAGGGCCACCATGGGGGTGGAAGCCGATATCCGGAAGGATCTCTACGCACGGTTGCAGATCCTGCCGATGTCGTTTCACGGCCGCTGGCAATCCGGCCAACTGCTATCGCGGATCATGAACGACCTCAGCACGATCCGCCGCCTGCTTTCCTTCGGACTGATCTTCCTGATGCTCAATATCCTGCAGATCATCGTGGTCACCGCCATCCTGCTGGCGATGTACTGGCCGCTCGGCGTGGTGGTGCTGGCATCAGTGGCCCCGATCACTCTCATCATGCTGCGCTTCGAGCGGACCTTCACCCGGCTATCGCGGCTGGCCCAGGACCAGGCCGGACACGTCGCCACTGTGGTCGAGGAGTCCGCGCTGGGGTTGCGGGCGGTGAAGTCCTTCGGCCGCGAGGACTACGTATTCGACCGTTTCGACGAGCAGGCCACCATGTTGCACGACACCCAGGTGTGCAAGGTGTCAGTGTCAGCGCGGTTCTGGACGCTGCTGGAGGTCATCCCCAACATCACTCTGATCGTCGTTCTCGGGTTCGGTGCCTGGGCGGCCGGCAACGGGCTGGTGACCCTGGGCACCCTGGTCGCCTTCATCACCATGATGTTGTCGCTGGTGTGGCCGATCGCCTCACTGGGTTTTCTGCTGTCGATGACCCAGGAGGCGATGACGGCGGCAAACCGGATCGCCGAGATCTTCGACGAGCCCAGGGAGATCGTCGACGGCCCGCGACGGGAGATCCCGCGCGGTGGCCGACTGGACTTCGAGGACGTCGGCTTCCGCTTCGGGGACGGACCGTGGGTGCTGCGCCATGTCAACGTCACCGTCGAACCCGGGCAGACGCTGGCGTTGGTCGGGGCGACCGGCTCCGGGAAGTCAGTGCTGGCGGCTCTGCTGCCGCGACTGTATGACGTCAGCGAGGGCACGATCCGGCTTGACGGCGTCGACATCCGGGATCTGTCTTTGACCGCGCTGCGGAGCGCGGTGGCCGTCGCATTCGAGGACCCCATCCTGTTCTCCATGTCGGTGGCCGAGAATCTGCGGCTGGGCCGCCCACCGGACGATCCGGCGACTGACGAGGAGGTCGAACGCGCCCTCGAGGTCGCTGCCGCGCAATTCGTCCACGACCTGCCCTTCGGTCTGCAGACCCGCATCGGCGAGCAGGGCATGAGCCTGTCCGGCGGCCAGCGGCAGCGGCTGGCTCTGGCCCGGGCGATCCTGGCCACCCCGAGCGTCCTGGTACTCGACGACACCCTGTCGGCACTTGATGTCCACACCGAGGCAGCCGTCACCGAAGCGCTGCGCCGGGTGTTGGGCGGAGTCACCGGAATCGTTGTGGCACATCGGGCCTCGACCGTTCTGCTGGCCGACAAGGTGGCCTTGCTGGATACCGTCGAATACGCGGGCACCCGCACCCACTCGATCACCCATGTGGGCACTCACGGGGAACTGCTCGCCGCGGTCCCGCGCTACCGGTACCTGCTGGCCGCTGACGACGAACTCGACGATGGCGCTGAACCCCGGCCCGACTGGGCGGACGACACCCAGCGCCGTCGGCTGGACCACGTTCGCGAGGAGGCGCTCGGGGAACGGGCGGCCGCGCGCCCACCCGTCGGTCGTGCGGTCGTCGAGGACGGCACCCGGTGAGCGAGTGGCGCGGGCGGATCAACGAGCGGGGCGAGGACCTCCCGATCGATGAGCAGGTGGCCCGCAGCCGGGAGGCCCGCGCGTTGTTGGGCTCGCTGCTGCGGCCCTACCGGCTGGCGCTGGTGCTGCTGGCTGTGGTGGTGATCATCGAAAACGCCGCGCGGCTGGCCATTCCGCTCCTGGTCAGGCGGGGTATCGATCATGCGATACCACCGCTGATGGCCGGTGGCGCGCCGGGGGAACTGGTGGTGGTGGTGGCCGCGCTGTGCGGTCTGGTGGCGGTGCAGGCGGTCAGCAGGATGTTCTTCCTCAACACCTCCGGCCGGATCGGCCAACGGGCCCTGCTGGAACTGCGCCGCCGGCTGTTCAGACATTTTCAACGCCTCGATATCGCCTTCCACGACCGATACACCTCCGGCCGGGTGGTCAGCCGCTCCACCAACGACGTCGAGGCCATCCAGGAGATGCTGGAAACCGGTTTCGACAGCCTGGTGACGGCGGTGCTGACACTGTTCGGCACCGCGATCCTGCTGGTGGTGCTCGACGTCCGACTGGGTCTGATGTGCCTGGCCGCGTTCCCGGTGCTGGTGCTGCTGGTCCGCTGGTTCGCCGGCGAGTCCGCCAAGACCTATCGCCGGGTCCGCGAGAGTGCCGCTCTGGTGATCGTCCAGTTCGTCGAGACGATGACCGGTATCAAGGCGGTCCAGGCCTATCGGCGTGAACCGCGCAACCAGGAGATCTTCGTTGACGTCGCCGACGGTTACCGGGACGTCAACGAGCGCACCTTCCGACTGCTGGCCATTTTCATGCCCTCGGTCAAACTCATCGGCAACCTGACCACCGGTGTGGTGCTGCTCTACGGCGGTTACCGGGTGCTGGAGGGCCAGATGACTCTCGGCACGCTGACGGCGTTCCTGCTCTACCTGCGGATGTTCTTCGAGCCCATGCAGGACATCTCACAGTTTTTCAACACCTTCCAGTCGGCATCCTCCGCGCTGGAGAAGATCGCCGGGGTACTGGACTGCAAGGCGGCGATCACCGACCCTGATCAGCCCGTGCAACCCGCCCGGGTCCGAGGCGAAATCGCCTTGCGCGACGTGCATTTCGGCTACCGGTCACAGCATCAGGTGCTGTCCGGGATGACGTTGACGGTGCCGCCCGGTCAGACCGTCGCGCTGGTCGGGACCACCGGTGCCGGTAAGACCACCATCGCCGCGCTGATCGCCCGGTTCTACGACCCGGACGCGGGATCGGTCACCCTCGACGGTGTCGACCTGCGCGGGTTCGCCCAAAGTGACCTGCGTCGACACATCGTCATGGTGACCCAGGAGAACTTTCTGTTCGCCGGGACGGTAGCCGACAACATCCGGTTCGGCCGGCCGGCAGCCACCGATGCCCAGATCCGCGAGGCGGCCACCGCGGTGGGTGCCGATGCCTTCATCTCGGCGCTGCCCGAGGGTTACGACACCGATGTCGCCAAGCGCGGCGGCCGGCTGTCCGCCGGACAACGTCAACTGATCGCCTTCGCCCGCGCGTTCCTCGCCGACCCCGCCGTCTTGATCCTCGATGAGGCCACCTCGGCGCTGGACATCCCCACCGAGCGCAGCGTGCAACGTGCGCTGAACACCGTCCTTGCCGGACGTACGGCTCTGATCATCGCCCACCGGCTATCAACCGTTGCGATCGC
>JAHZJY010000239.1 GCA_022600695.1 Actinomycetes bacterium
CAGTTCGGTGTAGTTCACCATTCCGGACAGCACGATCGACACCGCCACGTACAGGACGGTGACGATGCCCAGCGAAGCCAGAATGCCGCGAGCGACATCGCGCTGCGGGTTCTTGGTCTCCTCGGCGGTGGTGGCCACCACATCGAACCCGAGGAAGGCGAAGAACACGATCGAGGCTCCAGCCAGCACGCCGTACCAGCCGTAGTGGCTGCTGCCCCCACCGGTCAGCAGGGAGAACACCGACTGGTCGATTCCGGTCCCGGCCGCGCCCGCGCCGGTCTCGGCCGGCGGAATGAAGGGCGAGAAGTTGGCCGGCTTGATGTAGAAGGAGCCGACCACCACGACGAGAAGGACGACGGCCACCTTGACGGCGGTGATCACGGCGGAGACGTGCGATGACAGTTTGGTGCCGACCGCCAGCAGTGTGGCGACGACGACGACGATCAGCAGCGCTCCCCAGTCGAAGCTGAACGTGCCCAACTGCCAGGTGCCGCCGGCGAACCCGAACACCGTGCCGAGATAGCTGGACCAGCCCTTGGCCACCACCGCCGCGCCGACCGCGAATTCCAGAATCAGATCCCAGCCGATGATCCAGGCCACGAACTCGCCGAATGTCGCATACGAGAACGTGTACGCGCTGCCCGCAACGGGCAGGATCGAGGCGAACTCGGCGTAACACAGCGCGGCCAACCCGCAGGTGATCGCCGCGATGACGAACGACAGTGGCAGCGCGGGCCCGGTGATGTTGCCGAAGGTCGTGGCGGTGACGGTGAAGATACCGGCGCCGACGACCACCGAGACGCCGAAGACGGTCAGGTCCCGCCAGGTGAGTTCCTTGCGCAGCCGGGTGCTCGGCTCGTCGGTATCGCGGATGGACTGCTCCACCGACTTCATCCGGCCGGGTGTGAGGGTCTTCTGGACCATCGCGCAGAGGCTACCGGGCCGGGGTCCGATCCAGGTCCGGCTCCAGGTAGATGATCCGGGCCGCGGGCACCGCCTCCCGCACCGCCGCCTCGGCCCGGTCGATCGCGGCGGCCACCGTGGTGAGGTCATCGGAGGCCCCGAGCGCGATCTTGGCCCCGACCAGCATCTCCTCCGGCCCCAGATACTGGGTCCGCAGGTGGATCACCCGATCGACGTGCTCGGTCCGCTCGAGCGCGGCCTGGATGGCTGCCAGTTCCGCACCGGTGGCGCCCTCGCCGATCAGCAGGCTCTTCATCTCGACCATCAGGATCACCGCGATCACGGCAAGTAGGCCGCCGATGAGCAGCGTGCCCACCCCGTCCCAGACCGGGTCGCCGGTCAGGATGGTCAACCCCACCCCGATCAGCGCGAAACTCAGTCCGATCAACGCCCCGCTGTCCTCCAGTAGCACCACCGGCAGTTCCGGATTACGGGACCGCCGGATGAAGTGCCACCACGATCCGGACCCCTTCAACGGCCTCGACTCGACCATCGCGGTGCGGAAGCTGTAACCCTCCAGGGCCATCGCGATCAGAAGGATGACCACGGCCACCGCCGCCGAGCGCAGCGGTTCGGGATGCCGGATCTTGTGGATGCCCTCATAGATGGCGAACATCGCACCGAGGGAGAACAGCACCAGCGCGACCACGAACGAGTAGAAGAACCGGCTGCGGCCGTAACCGAACTGGTGCAGGCTGGTCGCCTGTTTGCGGGCCTGCCGCTGACCGAACAGCAGCAGCGCCTGGTTGGAGGTGTCGGCCACCGAGTGCACCGACTCGGCGAGCATCGACGAACTCTGCGTGATGAGGAACCCGACGAACTTCGCCACCGCGATTCCGGCGTTGGCGGCCAGCGCCGCCATGATCGCCCTGGTGCTGCCCGACGCCGACAATCGCCCTCCTGAAGTCAGAGGCCAACCGTAGCGCGAAACAATCGGCTCGGCCGGGAAGCCTCCAAACGGATCGGCCCGTCGTCAGCGGCCACCCAGGCCGCCCCGCCCCGGTCGATCCGCACCTCGTCGGATTTGGCGCGGGCGATCACCGATCCCTCCATGCAGACCAGGATCTGCGGGCCGTCGTGCCGCGATGCGGCGTCAACCTCATGGCCGAGGTTGTCCCCGTCCAGGGTCAGCACCGTTCCGGCGAACTCCGCCGTGGGGGTCTCGTAGATCAGCTCGATGCCCTCACGGCGGGTACCGACCCGGGCGTCGGCCACGGGGTGGAAGTCGAGCACCCGCAGCAGTTCCGGGACGTCGACGTGTTTGGGCGTCAGGCCACCCCGCAGAACGTTATCGGAACTGGCCATCACCTCCATCGCCGTTCCGTGCAAGTAGCTGTGCAGATTGCCGGCCGGCAGGAAGATACCTTCGCCGGCGGTGAGACTGATCCGGTTGAGCAACAGCGCGGCCAGGACACCGGCATCACCGGGGTAGCGTTCGCCGAGCTCCAGCGCCGTCCTGGCCTCCGCGGCGAATTCCGGCGCACCGGAGCGGATGTACGCGATGGCCCCGTCCAGGACGGCGGGAATGAGCGTCTCGATATCGGGCTGCGGGGCGGTGATCCACGTGGTGAACAACGCCCGCAGCCCGTCGGCGTCGGATTGACCGGCCAGCAGGGCGACATAGGGGTCCAGGGCGGGCACCGCCAGGGCCCGCATGAGCGCGACCGACGCCGCGGCCGGCCGGAAACCCGCCAACGCCTCGAAATCGCCCAGGGCCACCAGCAGTTCGGGCTTGTGGCTGCGGTCCCGGTAGTTGCGCTCCGGCGATGTGACCGGCACCCCGCAACGGTCCTCGTGGGCATAGCCCTCCACCGCCTGCTGCGCGCTGGGGTGCGCCTGTAGCGACAGCGGCTCATCGGCGGCGAGCACCTTGACCAGGAACGGCAGCCGGTCGCCGAACCGTGCGCGCACGCTCGGACCGAGCTCGCCTTCGGGGTCAGCGGCGATCAGGTTCGGCAGGGACCGCCGGTCATCGTCGCCCACCAGGGTGGCCGGATCGCCGGGGTGGGCGCCCAGCCACAGTTCGGCCTCCGGGTGCGCCGTCGGCGCCGGTCGCCCGGTGAACTCCGCGATGGCGGTCCGCGACCCCCAGGCATAGGTGCGGACAGCTCCGCGGATCAGCTGCACGACGTCGTCATCCCCCTGCCAGTCTCAGATACACGGCGGCCATCTCCAGTCGCACGGCCAGGGTAGCCAGCTGCTGCTCGGGGCGGGCGTCGGCCGGCCACCCCGAACCTGCCACCGGCTCCGCCTCGCCCATGTCGTCGACACCGACCAGGTCGACGCCGTCGATTCCGGCGAGTCGGGCGGTCAGCAGCGCGTGCTCCTCCGCCAAGGCCAGCGCCACCACCCGCGGCCGGTCCGGCAACGGGCCGTCGATCTGTTCATCGTGGAACAGCGCGTCGGCCGGGTCGGCGAATCCGGCGGTCATTCCCCGAGCCGGTCCGGTGGATCTGAGTGCCACGACCGCGTCGGCGAGTTCAGCGGCCGCGACGGGCTGGCCGCCGACCCGCAGCAACACCGCGGCGGCGTGCCGCGCCAATGCGCGGGTGACCGGACGGTCGCCGGCCAGCAGCACCTGTCGTCCGGCCATCCGTCCGGCGAGCGCCTTGGCCGGATTGGTGACCATCTCGCGTCCGGCGCTGTTGCGCAGCGCCTCGGCGTCGAGCTCGTCGGCGAGCGCCCCGAGGTCGCCGATCAGTCCCCGGGTCGCTCCGCTGCTGCCCGCCGGCACCAGCGCGGGGTCGACGGCGGCCAGCACGGCCAGACCGGCGGCCAGGTACCGGCACAGCCCGAACTCCTCCGGCACCGGCAGCCGGGGTTCCAGAACGGCGCAGCGCCCGGCGGTGGCATCCCGCAGCGGGCCGAGATTCGGGGCGGTGACCACCAGCCGGGCGCCCCGGCGGACCGCGGTGTGCGCCGCCGAGACAAGAGTCCTGTCGGCGGGATCGTCGCCGGCGACGATCAGGACATCCAGTGGGCCGATCCACGGCGGTGCCTCGGCCGCGGCGACCAGCGGTTCAGCGGCGATCCCGCCGAGCGCGGCGATCAGCATGGCTCCGGCAGCCTCGGCGGGCCCCCGTCCGGCCAGCCAGATGACGGTTCGCGGGCGCTGACCGCCGGCCACCGAAGCCAGCGCCCCCTCCGCCACGGCGGCGGCGGTCGCCCGGACCTGAGCACCGGCCATCGCCGATGCCCGCAGCAGACCGTCCCGGTCGGCCTCCCGCAGGCCATCGGCGTCATCGAGATCGACACAGGTGTCGGCGGTGTTCATCGGCCGGTCCCGCCACCTGCTGCGATCCGCTCAGCCGCCCGGGTGACGATTCGGTCCACCTCGTCGGCGGTGCGGGCCTCCACATTGAGCCGCAGCAGCGGCTCGGTGTTGGACGTGCGCAGATTGAACCAGGCGCCGTCGCCGAGATCCACCGTCATCCCGTCCAGCGAATCCGTCGACACCGTCTGGGCGGCAAAGGCTTTCACGACAGCATCGACACTGGCGGTCGCGTCCTCCACACGGAAGTTGATCTCGCCCGAGGCCGCGTAGCGATGGTAGAACCCCATGAGTTCCGACAGCGGACGGTCCTGTCCGCCCAGCGCGGACAGCACATGGAGGCCCGCGAGCATGCCGGAGTCGGCGCCCCAGAAGTCCCGGAAGTAGTAGTGCGCCGAATGCTCGCCACCGAAAACGGCACCGGTCTGCGCCATCAGCGCCTTGATGTAGGAGTGCCCGACCCGGGAACGCACCGCCACCCCGCCGCGCTCGGCGATCACCTCCGGAACCACCCGGGAGGTGATCAGGTTGTGGATCACCGACGCCCCGGGGTCGCGGGCCAACTCCCGGTCGGCGACGAGTGCGGTGACCGCCGACGGCGATACCGGGTCACCGTTCTCATCCACCACGAAGCAGCGGTCGGCATCGCCGTCGAACGCCAGCCCGATATCGGCGCCGGTCTCGCGAACGAAGTTCTGCAGATCCACCAGGTTCGCCGGTTCCAGCGGGTTGGCCTCGTGGTTGGGGAACGAGCCGTCGAGCTCGAAGTACAGCGGCAGCAACGTCAGCGCCGGGACCGTACCCAGCACGGCGGGGGCGGTGTGACCGGCCATCCCGTTACCGGCATCGACGGCCACCCGAAGCGGCCGCAGCCCGCCGACATCCACCAGCGAGCGCAGAAACCGCCCGTAGTCGTCAAGCACATCCTGATCGTGCTGTCGTCCGCGGGGCCCGGTCCGGCCCCGCCCGGCCGGCACACCGTCGATGACCTGATCGCGGATGATGGCCAGACCGGTGTCCTCGCCCACCGGCTTGGCCTGTGCCCGGCACAGTTTGATGCCGTTATAGGCGGCCGGGTTGTGACTCGCGGTGAACATGGCGCCCGGGCAGTTCAACAGACCGGAGGCGAAATAGAGCTCATCGGTGGAGGCCAGCCCGATTCGGACCACATCGAGGCCCTCGTCGACCACTCCGCCGGCGAACGCCGCGGACAGCACCGGGGAACTTTCCCGCATATCGTGACCGATCACGACCCGGCCGGATCCGGACGCCCCCTCATCGCGCATCAGCCGCGCGAAAGCCGCCCCGACCTCGAAGACGAACGCCTCGTCGATCTCGGCGCCGACCAGGCCACGCACGTCGTAGGCTTTGATCACGCGGCGCACGTCGTCAGCGGGCCGTGGCATGGCGCAACTCCTGGGACGACGGAACTTCCTGTCTTCAGCCTAGCCGGGACGTCAGCGGCCGGCCCGCGCCGGCCGGGGCCCCCTAGTCGGCCGGGTCGGGCAGAACGCGCAGATGGCCGCGACGCCGGCCGGCCGGACCGTTCCCGTGGGCGGCCGGCGGGATTCCGGTGCGCGGCGGACCCCCGTGCGCGGGGCCGAGCGGATCGGAGAATCCGGTCAGCCGCTGACCGCCGGACACCTGGCCTTCGCGTACCGCATCAGCCAGCGCGACGAGATCGTCCTCATCGGGATTGGTGGGCAGCGGCGCGGCGTGGCGCACCATCTCCCAACCCCGCGGGGCGGTGATCCGGGTGGCGTGGGCCAGGCACAGGTCCCAGGTGTGCGGCTCACGGACGGTCGCCAGCGGTCCCACCACGGCGGTGGAGTCCGAGTACACGTACGTCAGCGTCGCCACCGCATAGTGCCCGCACCCAGGCCGGATGCAGCGACGGGGAACATTCACGCTGGCGAGGCTATCCCGGTGACCTGCCTGTGCGCGCCGGACACGCGCACCCGGGGGGGCGCCGATGTACAACCGTTACGATCTGCAGTCCATGGCCGACAGCCGTAATTCCCGGCGCGGCGGCGGGGCGCCGGGCGGTTCACGACGCGGCCGCGAGATGCGGGGTGCGCTGCTCCCGCCGACGGTTCCCGGCTGGCGCAGCCGGGCTGAGCGCTTCGATATGGCGGTGCTGGAGGCCTACGAACCCATTGAGCGACGCTGGCAGAAGCGGATGGCTGAATTGGATGTGGCCGTCGACGAGATTCCCCGCCTTGCCCCCCGAGACCCCGACAATGTGCAGTGGCCGCCGGAAGTGGTGGCCGACGGGCCGATCGCCCTGGCCCGATTGATACCGGCGGGCGTAGACGTCCGCGGTAACCCCACGCGGGCACGAATAGTGTTGTTTCGCAAGCCGATCGAACGGCGGGCGAAAGATTCAGTTGACCTGGCCGACTTGCTCCACGAGATCCTGGTGGCGCAGGTGGCCAACTATCTGGGGGTCGAGCCGTCCGTGGTCGACCCGAGTATGGAGACCGACGATTGATCAGATGATGCCGCGTTTGAGGCGCCGGCGCTCCCGCTCGGAAAGCCCGCCCCAGATACCGAACCGCTCGTCGTTGGCCAGCGCGTACTCAAGGCAGGCGTCCTTGACCTCGCAACCCAGACAGATCCGCTTGGCCTCGCGGGTGGAACCGCCCTTCTCGGGGAAGAAGGCCTCCGGATCCGTTTGGGCACACAGCGCGTTCTCCTGCCACTGTGGATCGTCCGGCGTCAGCATCGGCTCGATCGGGTCGGGCACCACACTCAGGTGAGCCCGCGCCAGTGATCCGACACTCGTCGGACCGGCGGCAGCGTGCGGATCGCCAATTGCTCCAAGAAATTGTTCGTAGGACATGTCCACCCTCCTAACCTGGTCTCGTCGTGAAGCTTATTTCTTTCGAACACTTGGTCGAATCACGGTCTGCGACACCGAAACCGGCAGGTCGACCGGGAAATGACACAGCTGTGATTAGACAGTGCCGAGGTGCCCGGGTCAAGCGGTGAGCGGGAATTCCCTACCACTTTCGTGACCTGATACGGCGTGTCGACACCGCGGCGTGTCCTGCGAGTTGCGTCACCGTGACCGCGTGCACGGCCCTCCGGGCGACCGCCTAGTGTCGATCGGTGTGAAGGTCACCGTTCTCGTCGGCGGCATCGGGGGAGCCCGATTCCTGCTCGGCGCGCAACGACTCC
>JAHZJY010000240.1 GCA_022600695.1 Actinomycetes bacterium
ACCCGATGAGCCGCTTGCGCGAAGAGCAAGGAACCCGATGAGCCGCTTGCGCGAAGAGCAAGGAACCCGATGACACTGAGCATCGCCACCGGTCTGACCGATGCCGAGGTTGCCGACAGAGTTGCCGGCGGCAAGACGAACGACGTCCCGAGCCGCGCCTCACGCACCGTCGCCGAGATCGTCCGCGCTAACGTCCTGACGCGTATCAACGCCATTCTCGGTGTGCTGTTCGCCATCGTGGTGGCCACCGGCTCGCTGATCAACGGACTTTTCGGACTGCTCATCGTCGCCAACAGCGCCATCGGCATCATCCAGGAACTGCGGGCCAAGAAGACGCTGGACAACCTCGCCATCGTCGGTCAGGCCAAGCCCACCGTGCGGCGCCAGTCCGGGACCGGTGAACGGTCCCCCAACGAGGTGGTGCTCGACGACGTCATCGAACTCGGGCCGGGCGATCAGATCGTCGTCGACGGCGAATTGCTGGAGGCCGCGAGCCTCGAGGTCGACGAATCGCTGCTGACCGGCGAGGCCGACCCGATTGCCATGGCAGTGGGCGACCCGGTCATGTCGGGCAGCTTCGTGGTGGCCGGGACCGGCTGCTACCGCGCCACGAAAGTGGGCCGGGAGGCCTATGCGGCCCGACTGGCCGAGGAGGCCAGCAAGTTCACGCTGGTGAAGTCCGAGCTGCGAAACGGTATCAACAAGATCCTGCAGTTCATCACCTATCTGCTGGTGCCTGCGGGCCTGCTGACCATTTACACCCAGTTGTTCCTGACCCACGTCGGCTGGCGGGAGGCGGTCCTGCGGATGGTCGGGGCGCTGGTCCCGATGGTGCCCGAGGGTCTGGTGCTGATGACATCGATCGCCTTCGCGGTCGGAGTGGTCCGACTCGGCCGCCGGCAGTGTCTGGTGCAGGAACTCCCGGCGATCGAAGGTCTTGCGCGGGTCGACGTGGTCTGCGCCGACAAGACCGGAACGCTCACCGAGAACGGTATGCGGCTCTCGGAGACCAGGTGCCTCGCCGAGGCGAGTCCGGAACAGATCGGTGCTGTGCTGGCGTCGATGGCCGTGGATGATCCACGGCCCAACGCCAGCATGCAGGCCATCGGCGAGGCGTACCCACAGGCTCCCGGGTGGACGCTCAGCGCGGCGGCGGCGTTCAAGTCGGCCACCAAGTGGAGCGGGGCCTCCTATGGCGAGCATGGGAACTGGGTGATCGGCGCGCCCGACGTTCTGCTCGACGCCGCATCACCGGTAGCTGAAGAGGCCGAGCAGATCGGCGCGCGCGGGCTGCGGGTGTTGCTGCTCGGCTCCTCGGATTGCGCCGTCGACGGCGTAGGTGCGCCGGGCCGGGTTGCGCCGGTGGCCCTCGTGGTTCTCGAGCAACGGGTGCGATCAGACGCCCGGGACACCCTCGAGTACTTTGCCGACCAGCATGTCGCGGTCAAGGTGATCTCGGGTGATAACGCGGTGTCGGTGGGTGCGGTCGCCGGGTCGCTGGGTCTGCACGGGGAGACCATTGATGCCCGCGAACTGCCCGGCGACCCGGATGCCCTCGCCGACGCCATGGCTACCCACACCACCTTCGGTCGGGTGCGACCGGATCAGAAACGGGCCATGGTCCACGCCTTGCAGGCGCGGAGTCACACCGTGGCGATGACCGGCGACGGGGTCAACGACGTGCTGGCCCTCAAGGACGCCGACATCGGCGTGGCGATGGGTTCGGGCAGCCCGGCATCTCGCGCGGTGGCCCAGATCGTGTTGCTGGACAACAAGTTCGCGACGCTTCCCTATGTGGTCGGCGAGGGCCGCCGCGTCATCGGCAATATCGAACGGGTCTCGAACCTGTTTCTCACCAAGACCGTCTACTCCGTTCTGCTGGCGCTGCTGGTCGGGGTGGCCGGACTGGTATCGCAATGGGCGCACACCGAGCCACTGCTGTATCCGTTCCAGCCCATTCACGTCACCATCGCGGCCTGGTTCACCATTGGCATCCCGGCGTTCGTGCTGTCGTTGGCGCCCAACAACGAGCGGGCCAAGACCGGTTTCGTGCGCCGGGTGATGACGTCGGCCCTGCCCGCCGGAATCGTGATCGGTCTATCGACCTTCATCTCCTACCTGCTGGCCTACCCGGGCCGGGACGGTACCGCGGTTCAGCAGACCCAGGCCTCGACAGCGGCATTGATCACCCTGCTGATCGGGGCACTGTGGGTACTGGCCGTGGTGGCCCGGCCGTATCAGTGGTGGCGGGTGGCACTGGTGGTCGTCGCGGTGCTGAGCTATCTGGTGATCTTCGGGGTGCCGTTGGCGCGGGAGACGTTCCTGCTCGATCCGATGAATCCGGCGATCACGGTCCCGGCGGTGTTGATCGGCGTGCTCGCCGCCGCGCTGATCGAGACGTCCTGGTGGGTCCAGGGCAGGGCCCTGGGCGAGCCGCGGCTATTGTGGCGGCGGGCGGACTCCGGTGCGTAGATCGGCTCGGGGACCTCACCCGGGCAACCGGACGGCGCCCATCCTTCAGATGACACCGCGAAAGGGTGAACACATGTCCTTCATTGATAAGGCCAAGGGGGCCATCGGCGACAACCTCGACAAGGTCAAGGACGTCGTCGCCGACAACGTCGACAAGGTCGAGGCCGCCATCGACAAGGCCGGCGATGTCATCGACGAGAAGACCGGTGGCAAGTTCGCCGAGACCATCGACAAGGTTCAGGGTGCCGCCCACACTGCGGTCGACAAGGTCGTCGATGCCGCCGACAGTGCCAAGGGCGCCGCCGACCAGGCCGCCGACAGCGCCAAGGGTGCCGCCGAGAAGGCCGCCGACAAGGTCGACGGCCAGTAAGCCGCCAATGGCGAAGGTCTCGGTCTCCGTAGACGTTCCGCTGTCACCCGAGGAAGCGTGGCAACACGCCTCCGACCTGTCCCGGTACTCCGAATGGCTCACCATTCACCGGGTCTGGCGCTCCAAGCTGCCGGACAACCTCGACAAGGGCACCGTTGTGGAGTCCATCGTCGAGGTCAAAGGTATGCCCAACAGGGTGAAGTGGACCATCGTGAACTTCCGCCCGCCTGAGGCCATGACGCTCAATGGCGTCGGTGTCGGCGGGGTGAAGGTCAAATTGATCGGAAAGGTTCGCCCCAGCGATCAGGGTGGGGCGGCTTCTGTCGTCACCATGGACGTCCATCTCGGCGGTCCCGCCCTGTTCGGACCGATCGGCATGCTGGTCGCCGCGGCATTGCGCGGGGATGTCAAGGAGTCACTGAACCGGTTCAAGGCGACGTTCGTCCCCGGCTGATACCGGGGACGGGCGGCGCTACACGGGCGCTACCGCCGCGCTGACCCTTGCGCAGTGTCTCGAGCAATTCGTGGTGCGGTCCGACCAGGTACACGGTGTCGCCGGCCCGGAACCGGGTATCGCGCGGCGGGTGCAATTCCGCCGCGCCGCCGTCGCGGTCGACGGCGATGACCCGGGTCCGGGCGGACAACTCGAGGATTCGCATCCCGTCCAGTGCACTGCCGGGTTGCACCATGACCCCGCCCACCATGAAAGAGTGCTGGTCCACCGAGAAGGTGCCGAGGACGTCCAGGCCCATCGCCGCGCCGATGAACCACGGGGTCGCCAGGTCGACGGTTGAGCGGACGTGATTGAAGTCGAACCGCTGTCCGACGGCGGTGCCGAGGGCGCGGTCGTAGATCCGCAATACGATGGGGATTCGTGATATTCCGGCCGCTTCGGAGGAGGCGGTCATCTCCCGCAGGACAAGGCCGGCCTCGATGTTGACCATATCGTCCTCGGTCAACACCGCCACCGCCCGCGATCGGTCGGCTCGTGCCGCAGCGAGCGTCGCGCGGAGGGTGGCATCACCGATGATCACCGGGATATCCAGTTCGGCAGCCGCGGAACGGTACCGATTGTCGTCGTCGCGCTCGATCACCGCCACCGCGTGCCCGGCGTCTTTGAGCATCCCGGCGACCCGGATGCCGAATGAACCCAGACCGACGATCACGAAGTGGCGATCGAGGTGACTGACCTGCTGGCGGCTGGCGGCCTGAGGTAGCCGTCGGGACAGCAGCACATCGGCGACGAACGCCACCATGACGGAGATCATCGCGATGCCGCTGAGCATCATCACCACGCCCCACAGTCGGAGCCAGAGTTCCTGACCGCCGAAGTTGAAGTTGCCGTAGCCGACGGTGGTCAGCGTCTCGGTGGCGAAAGACAATGCGTCGACCCACCCGATGGCCGGCCGAACGGCGAAGCGCAGCAGAACGGTCGAACCGATCAGCAGCGTCGTCGCGATGGCCAGCGCGCCGTAGAACAACGGGTTCATATCCTTCTGGAAAGCCCGGACGGAGTCCACGGCCCGCACCGGGGGGGAGCGGTGCGGGCGGATACCCTCCGCCCGCGTGCCCACCGGAACGCCCTGCTCGCTGAGTTCGGCGGCATGGCCCATCATCGTTGTCCGGTCGCCTCGGTACACCCGTTCGTCGAGGTGGGGGCAGGAGACAATCTCGCCCGGGTTCGGGGCGTTCTGCCCGCGGACGACGGCAACCGGGGCCAGCCGGCCGTAGATGTCGCGGAGCGTCCCGTCTCGCGGGGCGGTGTCGCTGGAGACGACGAAGTCGACCCCGCCGGCTCTGATGTTGTGCGCGGTCCGCCCCAGCAGGGCCTCCACCACCGACGGTGCGGCCAAGTCGGCGACATCGAGGACGGCGCCGGGGCCGATACCGTCCCTCATGGCCTGGTGAAGGACGGTATTGGACAGCCGGACCACCACCCTGACCGCCGGGTTCGACTGCCGGGCCAGTAGCGCCACCTCGAGGTTGATGGCGTCATCGGCGGCGGCCGCGATCACCGCGTGGGCGCAGGCCACCCCGGCCGCGTCCAGGCCGGTCGGGGATTCCAGCTGCACCACCGACAGGGCCGCATCGTTCAGGTCATCGATGATCCGCGTCGCGAGCGCATCGTCACCGCACACGATGATGTGACCTCGCAGAGGTAGACGCTCCTTCCTGGTCGACGCGCCGGGCATCAGGAATCGAGCGTGAAGTCGGCGAAGTCGAATCCGGGCACGACGATGCAGCTGACCAGGCTCGGCTCGGCGCCGCTGGGCCGGGCGCTCTGCCATTGGCCGGCCGGAATCAGCACCTGCGGGTGCTGGCCGGCCTCGATATCGGGGCCCAGCACCCGCTCGGTGGCACTGTGCCGGTCCGGGCCGAACTGGATGGCCAGCGGGCTGCCGCGGTGGTGGAGCCACAGTTCGTCGCTGCGCACACGGTGCCAGGCCGCCTCCTGGCCGGGCATCAGGACGAACAGAATCGCGGTACCGGCGCTGCGCGGGCCGTCGTAGTGCGTGGGCAGTTGCGAATCGTCCAGCGTCAGGTCGCTGCGCCAGGTTTCGCGGAACCAGCCACCCTCCGGATGTGGACGTAACGCCAGCAGCCGGACCCATTCGGGAAGCTCTGTCATGACCCCGACCGTAGCGGCTAGGGTCGGGTGATGGCTGGCCTGCGTCCCGGGTGGCTTGTCGCCCTGTGCGCGGCCGGGTTGACGATCAGTTCCTGGCTGCCCTGGCTGACCACCTCGGCCTACGGTGGCGGACGGGCGAGCGCCATCGGCGGAACGCTGGGCAGCATCACGGTTCCGGCGCGATTCGGTGCGGGCCAACTCATCGTCCTGCTGTCCTCGGTACTCATCGTCCTCGGGGCGATGGCGGCCCGTGGGCTCTCTCCGCGGGTGGCCGCGTCGGCGGCGGTGATGATCTCGGTGCTGGTCGCGGTTCTGACGTGGTGGTACTTCCACTCCAACGTCACGCCGCCGGTGACCGCCGGGTACGGGCTCTACATGGGTGCGGTGTGCGCACTCGGTGTGCTGGGCTGTTCGGTGTGGGCGTTGACAACCGCGCTGCTCACTGATCGAGCCGACGTGGAACGGACCTCACCGGCAGCGCGCCGGTAGGCTGTGGCCTGCTTGTAGACGGGGCACGGCACGCGAAGGGAACCAGATGGGCAACCGAGGTGGCGCAACCCGGGCGGCGGCAGCCGGGCTGGCGGTCGCCCTGATGGTGACGACGGCCGGGTGTGCGGGAAATCAGCCGACCGCGGAGAAGTGCCAAACTGTATCGGCTCCGCTGACCGACGTTCCCACCCGGACCGACCAGGAGCCCAAGATGCGTATTCCGGTGCCGCAGGGTTGGGAGCGCAGCACCAAGATGGACTCCGAGCAGATCCGGTTCGCCATCCGAAACCCGGAGCTCGCCGCTGACGGCTTCACACCGAACGCGGTGGTGACCTTGCAGAAGGTGGCGGTCGACGTCGGCAAGCCCGAGCAGATTCTCCAGGCCCAGAACGATCAGCTCACCAAGAAACTCGATCTCACCGATCTCAGTTCCTCCTCGACCGACGTATGTGGCGCCCCGGCACTGTCGACCGTCTACACCGTCCCGGAGGTGAACCTCAGCAAGAAGATCCCGGCAAGCGTCCGGGGGAAGACCCCGGAGCTCCCGACGATTCCGCCGCGGAAGGCGACGTCGCTCGGTGTCGTCTACCGGTCCGGCGACGCCAACTGGGTCGCCACCCTGACTGTGCAGACGGTCAAACCGGACGATCAGACCTACATGCAGGATTCGGCGGAGATCCTCAAAGGGTTCGAGCTACTCCCGCCCGGGTGATATCGGTCCCGCGTCGTCGAACCCCGTGACGGCCACCTTCGCCCCGGTAAGTCGCCCACTGCACCGGTCGCAGGCGAGTTCTGCGGTCAGCGGCCGACCGCAGGTGCGGTGCCGCAGCGACACGGCCGGACCCTCCGGCGCGATGAACCATCGCTGGGCCCACTGCAGAGCGGCCACCAGGACACCACCGAACGCGCGGCCCTTATCGGTCAACAGGTAGGCCGCCCGCTCAGCTCCACCCGGTCCGGCCGGCGCCGCACTGAACACCCCGATGGCGCAGAACGTCTGCAATCGTTCGGTCAGTACGCTCGGCGGCGCTCCGAGCTGGTTCTGGAAGTCTGTGAAACGTTTCGTCTGGAGAAAGGCGGCGACCAGAATCGCTGCTGCCCAGCGGTTTCCCAGTGCCGCCATGGTCTCGGGGAACAGCCCGGCATGCCTGGTGGTGGTGGCCGGCTCAGAGCGGCGCCGGGTCGCAGCGGTCGGCGCGAACCGTGACCACTGGCCGCTCGGCCCAAGATCGAGGTCGACGTCCTCGTCGTTGACTGCCGCACCGCAGGCCGCGCAGCGCGGCAGCGGTGAGAACAGTTCACCGCAGGTTTGGTGGCGCATCGCCGGAAGGTGTTCGGGATGCTCACCCACCCAGGTGCGTTCCCATTCCCAGATCGACACCAGTACCGGCCAGAGTGACCGACTGCGTGCAGTGGGCAGATACCCGTTCGCCCGGCGGGACAGCAGTCCTTGGTCCACGAGCATGCGCAGCCGGGTGGTCAGCACC
>JAHZJY010000028.1 GCA_022600695.1 Actinomycetes bacterium
CCTGGCCACCGCCAGCGTTCTGGGTGACGTCGATGCCCTGGCAACGCGGCTTGCCGCCATCGCCGAGCAGGCCGACGAAACCGCTCAGGCCGAGCGGGCGCGCCGCGACGAGCACCGATTGGCGCAGCGTGCCCGCAAGGAGGCGCTGGCCGCCGAAGCCGAGGACCTGGCCGCCAACGCCACCCAGTGGAAGTCGGCCGGCGACAGGATGCACGCCATCCTCGACGAGTGGCGGACTGTCACCGGGATTGACCGAAAGACCGATGACGCATTGTGGAAGCGGTATTCCGCGGCCCGCGATTCCTTCAACCGCCGCCGCGGTACCCATTTCGCCGAACTCGACCGGGAACGGGCCGGCATCAGGGAGGCCAAGGAGCGACTGTGTGTGCGTGCCGAGGATTTGTCCAGTTCAACTGAGTGGTCAGCCACCGCAGCCGCTTTCCGCGATCTGCTCGCGGAGTGGAAGTCCGTCGGCCGGACTTCCAAGGACGCCGATGAGGCGTTGTGGCAGCGGTTCAAAGCTGCTCAGGACACATTCTTCGTCGCCCGCAAAGCGGTCAACGCCGAACGCGACGCGGAGTTCACCGCCAACGGTGAGGCTAAGGAGCGACTGCTCGCCGAGGCCGAGAAGCTCGACGTGTCCCGGCCGGAAACCGCTCGCGCGGCACTGCGGACCATCACCGAGAAATGGGATGCGATCGGCAACGCGCCCCGGGATCGGGCAGCGGAATTGGAGCGCCGACTGCGGGCGGTCGAGAAGAAGATCCGCGACGCCGCCGACGCCCGGCGGATCGACCCGGAGGCCCAGGCCCGCGCCGAGCAGTTCCGCTCCCGTGCCGAACAATTCGAGCGGCAGGCGGAAAAGGCGGCTGCGGCCGGCCGCGATGCGGATGCCGAACAGGCCCGCGCCAGCGCCGCACAATGGCGCGAGTGGGCGACCGCGGCGGCGAAGGCCGTCGCGAAACGGCGCTGACCCGGTCGGCCTAGGACTTGTCGCGTTTGGGGGGCTGCTCTCCTTCGCCCGATTGATCGTGACCGTCCAACAACGACGGTTCCTGATTTGCGGCGGCCTGTTCGCGACGTTGAGCTTCGGCAGCGAGTTGTACCGCGGTGCGTGTCCACACCACCCTCGCCCAGTGGAAGGTCAACAGCAACATCGCCAACCAGCCGACGATGAGGCCGATCCCCGGACCGGGATGCTCGGCGGCGGCGGTCTGCCGCGACCACACCGCCAGCATCCCGAGTGCGCTGCCCAGCGCGCTGCCCGCCAACGCGATCCAGGCCAGCGTCCAGCGTCGCGTCAGCAGCGCCAGCATTGAGAAGCCGACCCCGAACACCAGGGCGAACCAGCTGAACAACCGGGACGGCACCGCGATCCCGACGCTGATCGCCTTATCGTCACCCATCAACACGTCGATCCCCCGGGCATCGCCGGTGTGCGGCAGGATGAACGACACCAGCAGAACGAATACCAGGATGGCGACCACCAACGCCCTTGCGCCGGGGTCGATCTCCCCCGCGACCCGGCGTTCGGCCGCCTCCAGATCGGCCCGGTAGGCCTCGAACTCGTCCGACGATCCACTCATCGCGCACATCCTGTCGTGGTCGGCTGGGATTCGGGGGACGGGGCACCGACCTGCGGCAGGCCCAGTCCGACGGTGCGCGGCAGTCGGCCGGCCGCAGCCGCATCGCCGGCACGGGTGCGCCGGTGCGACGATAGCGGCGCGTCGGCGATCAGATGGTGCGGTGCGGCGCCGGTGACCGTGGTGGTCACGACATCACCGGGACGGATCTCCGTGCCGCCCGGCGCGAAGTGCACCAATCGGCCATCGCGAGCGCGGCCGGTCATCCGCGCGGTCGCGGCATCCTTGCGACCCTCTCCGGTGGCGACCAACAGTTCGACGGTGCTGCCGACCAACGCGGTGTTGCCCGCCAGCGAGATGGTCTCCTGCAGGTCGATCAGCCGCTGGTAGCGTTCCTGCACAACATCTTTCGGGACCTGGTGGTCCAGGTCCGCGGCCGGGGTGCCGGGCCGCTGGGAGTATTGAAAGGTGAAGGCGGAAGCGAACCGCGCCCTGCGGACCACATCCAGGGTCGCGGCGAAGTCATCTTCGGTCTCTCCCGGGAAGCCGACGATGATGTCGGTGGTGATCGCCGCATGCGGCATGGCCGCACGCACCCGGTCGAGGATTCCCAAATATTTTTCCGCCCGGTAGGACCTGCGCATCATCCTCAGCACCCGATCAGAACCGGACTGCAGGGGCATGTGCAGGGCCGGACACACGTTCGGGGTCTCCGCCATCGCGTCGATGACGTCATCGGTGAACTCGGCCGGATGCGGGGAGGTGAACCGGACCCGCTCCAGACCGTCGATGCGGCCGCAGGCCCGCAACAGAGATGCGAACGCCCCGTGATCCCGCGGGGTGTACGGGTCGGCGAAACAGACCCCGTAGGCGTTGACGTTCTGCCCCAGCAAGGTGACCTCAAGCACGCCCTGGTCGACCAGGGATTGCACCTCGGCCAGGATGTCCCGGGGCCGACGGTCCAATTCCCGGCCCCGCAGCGACGGCACGATGCAGAACGTGCAGGTGTTGTTGCAGCCGACCGATATCGACACCCAGGCCGCATACGCCGATTCACGCGCCGCCGGCAGAGCCGAGGGGAACTCCCGCAACGCCTCGGCGATCTCGACCTGCGCCTCCCGGTTGTGCCGCGCCCGCTCGAGCAATACCGGCAACGAGCCGATGTTGTGTGTGCCGAACACCACGTCCACCCAGGGGGCCCGGGCCAGCACGCTATCGCGATCCTTCTGTGCCAGACATCCGCCGACGGCGATCTGCATCTCGGGGTCAGACTTCTTGCGCGGCGCCAGGTGGCTGAGATTCCCGTAGAGCTTGTTGTCGGCATTCTCCCGGACAGCGCAGGTGTTGAACACCACCACATCGGCGTCTGCCCCATCCGCCGCCCGCCGATAACCCGCGGCCTCCAGCAGACCCGCGAGCCTTTCGGAATCGTGGACGTTCATCTGGCAGCCGTAGGTGCGTACCTGATAGGTACGGCCGTCTACCGAATGGGGCTGGTCGCCCGCATCGCACCCCTGGTTCAGCACCGATGTCACGCCGTTCATCGTACGGAGCCCCCGCACCGTACGGCGGTGCCGGATCGGCCGGACGCCGCGCGGCGCGGGCCGCTGCTGGGTATGGTCTGCTCATGGCAGGAGGCGGGACCGTTCCCATGATCTCGCTCAAAGACGTCAACAAGCACTTCGGCACCCTGCACGTACTCAAAGACGTCAACCTCAACGTCGATCGCGGTCAGGTGATCGTGGTGCTCGGCCCCTCGGGTTCGGGCAAGTCAACGCTGTGCAGGACCATCAACCGGCTCGAGACCGTCGACTCCGGCACCATTGCCATCGACGGGGAGGCCCTGCCCGATGAGGGCCGCGACCTGGCACGGCTGCGCTCCGAGGTGGGAATGGTGTTCCAGTCCTTCAACCTCTTCGCCCACAAAACCATCCTCGACAACGTGACACTGGCCCCGGTCAAGGTTCGCAAGACCGGCAAGCAGGACGCGCGGGATCGGGCAATGGCCCTGCTCGAGCGGGTGGGAGTGGCCAATCAGGCAGACAAGTACCCGGCCCAGTTGTCCGGCGGCCAACAGCAACGGGTCGCCATCGCCCGGTCGCTGGCCATGGAACCGAAGGTCATGCTGTTCGACGAACCAACCAGCGCGCTGGATCCGGAGATGATCAACGAGGTGCTCTCGGTGATGACCTCGCTGGCCGCCGAGGGCATGACGATGGTGGTGGTGACCCATGAGATGGGCTTCGCCCGCCGCGCCGCCCACCGGGTGGTGTTCATGGCCGACGGAGCGATCGTCGAGGACGCCACCCCCGATGACTTCTTCGCCAATCCGCGCTCGGAACGGGCAAAAGATTTCCTGAGCAAGATCCTCAACCACTAGGGCGAAAGGACATCACCACCATGCCCGTTTTTTCGAGGCCCGCCGTGTCACTGCGGCTGGTCGGAGCCGCCGTACTCGCCGCGGTGCTCCCACTCACCGCGACCGCATGCGGTGGCGGCGGCCCGAAGGGCGATTCGATCGTCATCGGAACCAAATTCGATCAGCCGGGGCTCGCGCAGAAGAATCCGGACGGCAGCATGAGCGGATTCGATGTCGATGTCGCCGAATTCGTCGCCAAGGAACTCGGCTACACCACCGACCAGATCGAGTGGAAGGAGTCGCCGTCGGGCCAGCGGGAGAACCTGATCGCCAACGGGCAGGTCTCCTACATCGTCGCCACCTACTCGATCACCGATGCCCGCAAGGAGAAGGTCGACTTCGCCGGACCGTACCTGATCACCGGCCAGAGTCTGTTGGTCCGCGCCGATAACACCGACATCACCGGTCCGGAGTCCCTGGAGGACAACAAGAAGCTGTGCTCGGTATCCGGTTCCACCCCGGCGCAACGGATCAAGGACAAGTACCCCGGAGTGCAACTGCAGCAGTACGACACCTATTCGGCGTGTGTGGAGGCCCTGAAGAACGGCGCGGTCGACGCGGTCACCACCGATGAGGTGATACTCGCCGGTTACGCCGCGCAGTCCCCCGGTACGTTCCGGATTGCCGACGAACCATTCTCCGAGGAGCGCTACGGCATCGGCCTGAAGAAGGGCGATAGCGAGTTGCGCACGAAGATCAACGACGCATTGGAGAAGATGGAAGCCGAGGGAGCGTGGCAGGCCGCGTTCGAGAAGAACCTCGGACCCGCCGGCATCCCCACCCCGCCACCGCCAACCCTCGACCGCTACTGACGGTCCCGCCGGCGTGGAGGTCTTCAGCGAGTACCGTCCCCTGATTTTCGAGGCGTTCTGGGTGACGATCCAGCTCACCGTATTCGCCGCGGTCGGGGCGCTGGTGCTGGGAACCCTGCTGGCCGCGATGCGACTGGCACCGGTGCCGATGCTGAACTGGATCGGCACCGGTTACGTCAACGTGGTGCGCAACACCCCGCTCACGCTGATCATCTTGTTCTGCTCGTTCGGCCTTGCCCAGACTCTGGGCGTCACGCTCGTCGACCCGAAGTCGCCGACGTCGATCGCGGACAGCAACTTTCGACTGGCGGTACTCGGGTTGGCCGTCTACACCGCCGCGTTCGTCTGCGAGACGGTACGGGCCGGGGTCAACACAGTGCCGCTCGGACAGGCCGAAGCCGCCCGGTCATTGGGCTTCAGCTTCGGCCAGAACCTTCGGATCATTCTGTTGCCGCAGGCTTTCCGGGCAGTGATCCTGCCGCTCGGATCGGTCCTGATCGCGCTGATCAAGAACACCACGATAGCTTCGGCGATCGGGGTGGCCGAGGCCGCGCTGCTGATGAAGGAGATGATCGAGAACACCGCCGCGTTGGTGGCTGTGGGCACCATCTTCGCGGTGGGATTCGCGCTCCTCACCCTGCCGATGGGCCTGTTGTTCGGCTGGCTGGGCAAGCGTCTCGCGGTGGCGCGGCAATGACCGGCGCATCGATTCTCTTCGACGCCCCCGGTCCCCGGGCCCGGGTCCGTAACCGGGTGATCTCGGCAGCCACGCTGGCCGTCATCGCGGTGCTGGGGTGGCTCGTTGTCACACGCCTGATCGACAAGGGCCAGTTGACCGCGGCGAAGTGGCAGCCGTTCGTCACCGCAGATCTTTGGCGCACCTATGTGCTGCCGGGTATCACCGGAACACTGACGGCCGCGGCATTGTCGATCGTGCTGGCCGTCATCATGGGCTTCGCGCTGGGCATCGGAAGGCTGTCGCCGGTTGCCGCGATCCGCATACCGTGTGCGGTGATCGTCGAGATATTCCGGGCCATCCCGGTTCTGATCATGATGATCTTCGCGTACTTTCTCTACGCGCTCCATGACGCCTTTCCGCCGAAGTATCTGGCGCTGGCGGGCGTGGTGACCGGCCTGACCCTGTACAACGGCGCGGTGATCGCCGAGATCGTGCGGGCCGGGGTGGCGGCACTGCCCCGCGGGCAGTCCGAGGCCGCCGCCGCGCTGGGTCTGGGCTGGGGGCAGACCATGCGCTCGATCATGCTGCCCCAGGCGATAACCTCGATGCTGCCGGTGCTCATATCGCAGCTGGTCGTGGTGCTCAAGGACACCGCGATCGGCTATCAGATCACCTTTGTCGAAATGGTCCGTCAAGGCACGGTCATCGGGTCGTCCTACGGCAACTACGTGCCCGCGCTGATCGTGATCGCGGTACTGATGATCAGTCTCAACTTCGCCTTGTCCGCGGCGGCAACCCGAGTGGAGCGAAGGTTGCGACGTTCCCAGCGCGCAACCGAACCGCTTGAGGGCGAGGCGATCGAGCAAGGCGGAGCGCCGTCAGCGCGGCTGGAACCCGGCGACTGATTCCGCCGGGCATCTCCAGCCCGGCCACGTATCCGGGTGCGTGCGTGTCGGCATGGCGGCGAGCCGGGAGGCTACCGTGACGGGGTGGCCGCCAACGAGGTGATGGACTTCGACGGCGAGGCGGAGCGCGGTTCGCGCTCGCCCCGCGGGGTTTACGACGTGGGCCGCGAGCCCGACCCGCTCTACACCCTGGCCAATGAGCGCACCTACCTGTCCTGGCTGCGATTCGCGGTCACCCTGCTCGCGGCCGCCGTCGCCATTGACCGACTCTTTCTCGAGCAACCCCGGTTCGACAGTCAGCTTCTCGCTCTCGGGCTCGTGGGTATCGCCCTCGGCAGCTGCGGCCTCGGCGTGCGGCGCTGGTGGGCCACCGAACTCGCCCTGCGGAAGCGCCGGCCGCTGCCCGGTTTCGGCGCCCCGCTGCTGAGCATCGTCGCCATCATCCTGGTGGGCCTCGGCGTCATCGCCCTTGTGCTGACACCGCGGGGCTGATCGTCGTTGAACGGGGCCGGGAAACTGTGGGGCGTTCAATACCCGTTCGAACGCAACCACCTGCAGCGTCAGATGACGCTGGCCGGGCTCGGGACCGTTTTCGCCGTTACCGCCATCCTTCTCGTCCACGCCCAGTTCGCCGGTGTCGTCGGTATCTCGCTGATCCTCGCCGGTA
>JAHZJY010000241.1 GCA_022600695.1 Actinomycetes bacterium
CGAAACGGGTCTGGGGGCCTTCCGGCTCGCGGTCGAACGCGGCTACTTCAGCAACGAGGCGGGCGGGTTGAAACGGTCGCCGTAGCGGGCCGCGAGTTCCTTGGCCCGCGCCACGAAGGCCGCCTTACCGCCCGGGTAACCGGTGATGAACTGCGCCGCGCCACCGGTCCAGGGCGGGAAACCGATGCCCATGATCGAGCCGATATTGGCGTCGGCGGTGGTGGTGATCACACCCTCGTCGAAACATTTCTGGGTCTCGAGCGCCTCGGCGAACAGCATCCGGTCGATCATGTCCTGCAGCGGAGGCGTGGACGAGCCCGACTTGAAGGTCTCCCGCAGGCCGGGCCACAGCCGGGTCCGCTTGCCGTCGGTGTACTCGTAGAAACCCGCACCGGACAGCCGTGACGGCCGGCCGATCTCGATCATCTTCTCCACGACCGCCTCGGCCGGGTGCGGCACATGGGTGCCGCCGGCGTCCTCGACACCCTTGCGGGTGGCAGTGGCGATCTTGTGCATCAGCTCCATGTTGAGCTCGTCGGAGAGTTGCAGCGGCGGGGCCGGATAGCCGGCCTGCGATCCGGCGTGTTCGATCGAGGCCGGCTCGACACCCTCGCCGAGCATGGCCAGCGCCTCATTGATGAAGGTGCCGATGACCCGACTGGTGTAGAAACCACGGCTGTCGTTGACCACGATCGGCGTCTTACCGATCGCCAGGGTGTAGTCGAACACCCGGGCCAGCGCCTCATCGGACGTCTTCTCGCCCTTGATGATTTCGACCAGCGGCATCTTGTCCACCGGTGAGAAGAAGTGGATGCCGATGAAGTCGTCCTGCCGCTTGACCCCGGACGCCAGCCCGGTGATGGGCATGGTGGACGTGTTGGACCCCAGGATGGCATTGGGTTCGACGATGTCCTCGATCTCACCGAACACCTTGTGCTTGAGTTCCTGGTTCTCGAAGACCGCCTCGACGACGAAGTCCACCCCGGCGAAGTCCTTGGGATCGGCGGTCGGGGTGATCCGTCCCAGCAGCGCCTTGGACTTCTCCTCGGTGGTCCGGCCGCGCTCGAGCGCCTTGGCCTCGAGCTTCTCCGAGTAGTTCTTGCCCTTGTTCGCCGCCTCGATGGTGACGTCCTTGAGTACCACGTCGAACCCGGCCTTGGCCGAGACGTAGGCGATGCCCGCGCCCATCATGCCCGCGCCGAGCACGCCGATCTTGGTGATCGGGGTCTTGCCGATGCCCTCCGGCCGTGAGCCGCCGGCGTTGATGGCCTGCAGGTCGAAGAAGAACGCCTGGATCATGTTCTTGGCGACGTGACCGGTGACCAGTTCGGTGAAGTAGCGGCTCTCGATCCGGCTGGCGGTGTCGAAGTCCACCTGGGCCCCCTCGACCGCGGCCGCCAGGATCGCCCGCGGCGCGGGCATCGGCGCACCCTTGAGTTGGGTGCGCAGCAGCGACGGGAACGACGGCAGAATGGCCGCCAGCGCCGGACTGGCCGGCGTGCCGCCGGGCATCTTGTAGCCCTTGGCATCCCACGGCTGGGTGTGCGCCTCCGGGTTGGCCTTGATCCACGCCTTGGCGGCCGGCACCACTTCGTCGGCGGTGGAGACGATCTCGTCGACCAGCCCGGTGGTCTTCGCCTTGTCCGGGCGCATCCGGGTGCCCTGGGACAGTACGTTGACGAACGCGTTCTGAATGCCGAACATCCGCACCGTCCGGGTGACGCCGCCGCCACCGGGAAGCAGACCGAGGGTCACCTCTGGCAGACCGATCTGGCTGCCCTTGACGTCCGCGGCGATGCGATGGTGACAGGCCAGCGCGATCTCGAGGCCGCCGCCGAGTGCGGCGCCGTTGATGGCGGCCACCACCGGCTTGCCGAGGGTCTCCAGGGCCCGCAGGTCGGCCTTGATGTCTTGCACCTCGGCGAAGATCTCACCGGCGTTCTCCGGGCCGGCGGTGATCATCGCCTTGAGGTCGCCGCCGGCGAAGAAGGTCTTCTTGGCGCTGGTGATCACCACACCGGTGATCGAATCCTTCTCCTCGAGGAGACGCTGCACGGCGTTGTGCATGGACTCCTTGTAGTGCTCATTCATCACATTCGCAGCACCGGTGGGGTCGTCGAGGGTCAGCGTGACGATGCCGTCGGCATCCTTGTCCCACTTGATGGTGTTCTCAGCCATGATGTTCGCTAACTCCTTCTCAGACGCGCTCGATGATGGTGGCGACGCCCATACCGCCGCCGATGCACAGCGTGACCAGCGCGCGTTTGGCACCCCGGCGCTCGAGCTCGTCGACCATGGTGCCGGCGATCATGGCGCCGGTCGCGCCCAGCGGGTGGCCCATCGCGATGGCGCCGCCGTTGACGTTCAGCTTCTCGTCGGGGATGTCCAGGTCCTTCTGGAACTTGAGCACCACCGAGGCGAAGGCCTCGTTGAGTTCGAACAGATCGATATCGTCGACGGTCAGGCCGGCCCGGGCGAGCACCTTCTCGGTCGCCGGGGTCGGGCCGGTCAGCATGATGGTCGGATCGGCGCCGCTGGTGGCGGTGGCGACGATACGGGCTCGCGGGGTCAGCCCGTTGGCCTTGCCCGCTTTCTCACTGCCGACCAGCACCAGGGCGGCGCCGTCGACGATGCCGGAGCTGTTGCCGCCGGTGTGCACGTGGTTGATCTTCTCCACCCAGTGGTATTTCTGCATCGCCACGTCATCGAATCCGGCCATCGCGGCCAGGCCCTCGAAGGCCGGCTTGAGCTTGCCCAGGCTCTCCACGGTGGTGCCCGGCCGCATGTGCTCGTCGTGGTCGAGGATCAGCAGACCGTTCTGGTCGCGGACCGGGATGACCGACTTGGCGAAGTAGCCGCCCGACCATGCGGCGGCCGCACGCTCCTGGGAGCGCTCCGCGTAGGCGTCGACATCCTCGCGGGAGAACCCCTCGAGAGTCGCGATCAGATCGGCACCGATGCCTTGCGGCACGATGAAAGCGTCGTAGTTGGTGACCGGGTCGGACATCATGGCACCGCCGTCCGAGCCCATCGGGACCCGACTCATCGACTCGACGCCACCGGCGATCACCAGGTCATCCCAGCCGGAGCGGACTTTCTGCGCGGCGGTGTTGACGGCCTCCAGACCGGAGGCACAGAACCGGTTGAGTTGCACGCCGCCGACGGTGTCGGGCAGGCCCGCGGCGATGACGGCGGTGCGGGCGATATCGCCGCCCTGGTCACCGACCGGCGAGACGCAACCCAGGACGACATCGCTGATCATGTTCTCGTCGAGGCCGGGGTGACGTGAGCGCAGTTCGTCGATCAGACCGGTGACGAGATTGAGCGGCTTGACCTCGGTCAGCGCGCCGTTCTTTCCTTTGCCGCGCGGGGTACGGACGGCCTCGTAGATGAAGGCTTCTTCGGACATGGTTGATTCCTCTTCGGCTTCCGGATTTAGGTGCCGTTTCCAGCACTGGCGACCCGCCTAGTCCGCTGCCGCCGCCCCACCGCAAACGCCCTCGGCCAACCTGTTGGTTGGGGGCTCCTTCCGGCTGCCGCCCGATGGCGCCGCCTACGCTCGGGGCCCATGACCGCAGAGCCCGCGACAGTGCATCGTCTCCGCCCGTTCACGGTGAACGTGTTCGCGGCGACCTCGGCGCTCGCCGCCCGCCTCGGCGCGGTGAACCTCGGCCAGGGCTTCCCCGACGAGGACGGCCCTGCCGCCATGCTGGAGGTTGCGCGGCAGGCCATCGCCGACGGCGTCAACCAGTACCCCCCCGGGGCGGGTATTCCGGCATTACGCGAGGCCGTCGCCGCCCAGCGTCAGCGCCGCTACGCGATGGAGTTCGACCCCGAAACCGAGATCCTGGTAACCGTCGGCGCCAGTGAGGCCATCGCCGCGGCAGTACTGGGCCTGGTCGAGCCCGGTTCGGAGGTGCTGGTGCTCGAGCCGTTCTTCGACACCTATGCACCGGTCATCGCGATGGCCGGCTCGCACCGGGTGGCCGTTCCGCTGGCGACCGACGGCGGGGGTTTCGTCCTCGATGTGGACGCCATCCGGGCCGCGATCACCCCGCGTACCCGCGCGATGATCGTCAACTCCCCGCACAATCCGACCGGCATGGTCCTCGGCGACGCCGAATTGGCAGCGCTGGCCGCACTGGCCGTCGAGGCCGACCTGCTGGTGATTTCCGATGAGGTCTACGAACACCTCACCTTCGACGGCATGCGGCATCGGCCGGTCGCCACTTATCCTGGTATGGCGCGGCGCACGGTGACGATCTCCAGTGCGGCCAAGATGTTCAACTGCACCGGCTGGAAGATCGGCTGGGCATGCGGGTCGCCGGAGCTGATTGCCGGGGTACGGGCCGCCAAGCAGTACCTCAGCTATGTGGGTGGGGCGCCATTCCAACCCGCGGTGGCCTATGCCCTCAACAACGAAGACGCCTGGGTCACCGCGCAGCGCGACTCGTTGCAGACCAGACGCGACAGGCTCGCGACTGAGCTGCGGACCATCGGCTTCGGGGTACAGGAGTGCTCGGGCACCTACTTTCTCTGCGTCGACCCGCGCCCACTGGGCTTCGCCGACGGCACCCGGTTCTGCGCGGAGCTACCACACCGGTCCGGGGTGGCGGCCATCCCGATGTCGGCGTTCTGCGAGTCCGCGAGCACCGGAACGCGGTGGAATCATCTTGTGCGGTTCGCTTTCTGCAAACGCGAGGCGACCCTTGAGGAGGCCATCACCCGGCTGGCAGTGCTGGGTTCCCGTTAGCAGCGCTTCCGGACTAGCTGCCCTTCCGCACCTTGAGCACCTGTTTGCGCAGACCGTCGGTGGCGGTCTCCATCGCCCCCTTGAGGGTGCGCTTGAGCAGGAACCCGGGCAGCGGGATCGACGGATCAACCGCGAGGTCGAATCGGACTTTCGTGCCGCCCCCCGCCGGGGTCAGGGTGTAGGTCGCGTCCTGGGCCTTGAGCTGACTGGAGTTGATCAGAGTCCAGCCGGCGGTGTTCTCGCCCCAGCTGTACTCGACCTCCATCTCGTCGGTCAGGCCGGCCGCCTTCACCTTCATGCTGACCCGTTTAGGCCGGCCGTCGGGGTAGGTGTCGAGCACCTCCGCGCTCTGGTACTGCGGCGACCAGGTGTGGGCCGATTCGACGTCGGCGATCACATCGAGGATCTCCCCCGGCGTCGCTTCGATGACCACTTCCCGGGAATCGTTGGCTGCCATGAGCCAGACAGTATCGAGTCGCAGCAGCGCTACGGAACCATTTGCCGATACGCAGCAACCACCGGTTCGAGTTCGTCGGGTGTGGCGCCGTGCATGATCACCGCGTCGGCCCCGTAGTCGAATTCCCGCCGAACCCGCTGCACGCACTGCTCCGGCGAACCGGTGGCCGCGGGTTCCAGCCACTCATCGGGAATGAGGGTAGCG
>JAHZJY010000009.1 GCA_022600695.1 Actinomycetes bacterium
AACACCCTGCTGCTGTACCTGTTCTGGGAACTGACCACGGTGTTGTCCTTCCTGCTGGTCGGGCATTACGCCGAACGGGCGACCAGTCGCGCGGCCGCGATGCAGGCGCTGTTGGTCACCACCTTCGGCGGTCTGGCAATGCTGGTCGGGGTCATCGTCGTCGGCCAGGCGGCCGGGACGTTCCTGCTTTCCGAACTCGTGGCCGACCCGCCCGCGGGCGGCACCGCCGTCAGCGTCGGCGTGGTGCTCATCGTGGTCGGCGCGTTGTCCAAATCGGCGATCGTGCCGTTCCACTTCTGGTTGCCGGGAGCGATGGCGGCACCCACCCCGGTCAGCGCGTATCTGCACGCGGCCGCGATGGTCAAGGCCGGGGTCTATCTGGTCGCGCGGCTCACACCGGCTTTCGCGGACTCCCCGGGCTGGCGGCCCACCCTGATCACGCTGGGCGTGACGACCATGGTGTTGGCCGGCTGGCGGGCGATCCGGGAGTACGACCTCAAGTTGATCCTCGCCTTCGGCACCGTGAGTCAGCTGGGCTTCCTGCTCATCCTGGTGGGCGGGGGCGGACGCGACATGATGCTCGCCGGGTTGGCGATGATGTGCGCCCACGCCCTGTTCAAAGCGGCGCTGTTCATGGTCGTCGGCATCATCGACCACTCCACCGGAACCCGGGACATCCGCCGACTCGCCTGGCTGGGAAATCGGCTGCCGGTGCTGATGGTCACCGCGGCGACCGCCGCGGCGAGCATGGCCGCGCTACCGCCATTTCTGGGGTTCGTCGCGAAGGAATCCGCGTTCGAGGCCATCGGCGACAGCGCCGCGCTGGGCAGCTGGGCGCCGGTGGTGCTGGCCGGGACGGTGTTCGGCTCGATCTTCACCACCATTTACAGCCTGCGGTTCATCTGGGGTGCGTTCGCGCGCAAGGGCAGGGCCCAGCCGAGCACCCTGGTCGCCGGCCTGCACCGTCCGCCGGCGACGTTCCTGGTGGCGCCGGCGCTGCTGGCTGCGGCGGGCCTGATGTTGGGTCTGCTGCCGGGCAGGCTCAACGCCGCACTGCGGGACTACTCCGCCACGGTGCCCGCCTACGGGGTGTCCGACGGCGCGTACAAGCTGGCGCTGTGGCACGGGCTGGGCTTGCCGCTGCTGCTGTCGGCGCTGGTGATCGCGGTCGGCGTGGCCGATTTCGTCCGCCGTGCGCGGCTACCCCGGCTGCGCAGTTCCGATCGGCTGCCGCTGGGCAACGCCGATCGGATCTACGAGGCCGTCGTCCGCGGTGCCGATGTCGTTTCGGTACGGCTGACCGGCGTCACCCAGCGGGGATCGCTGCCCCTGACCCAGGCGGTGATCCTGTTCACCCTGATGGTGCTGCCGATGATCGTCCTGTTGCTGGGGGCGCGCGACCGGCCCCGGTTCGCGCTCTGGGATTCGGTGCTGCAGCCGGTGGTGGGTCTGTTGATCCTGGCCGCCGCGGTGGCCGCAGCGCTGGTCCGCAACCGGCTGGCCGCGGTGTTGATGGTCGGTATCACCGGCTATGGCTGCGGGGTGATCTTCGCGCTGCACGGCGCGCCCGATCTGGCGCTGACCCAGTTTCTGGTGGAGACGATCATGCTGGCGTTCTTCGTGCTGGTCCTGCGCACGCTGCCGGCCGAGACCGGGGAAGCCGGCGTGCGGCGCTACCGACTGCCCCGCGCCCTGCTCGCCGTCGGTGTCGGGGTGACGGTCACCACGGTGGCGGTGTTCGCGAAGGCCGCGCGCACCCAGACGCCCATCGCCGACCTACTGCCCGACGCCGCCTACTTCCGCGGGAACGGCTCCAATACGGTCAATGTGCTGCTGGTCGACATCAGGGCCTGGGACACCCTCGGCGAGGTCGCTGTGCTGGTGGCGGCGGCAACCGGGGTGGCGTCCCTGGTGTTCCGGCACCGCCGGTTCGGCGCGGCGCCCCGGGTGCCGCAAGCGGCCCGCTCGGCCGCCGGGCGGGATACCCCGGCAGCGCGGATGACCGCCTACAGCCCCGCGGCCGGGGACACCACGTGGTTGCGGGGCAGTGAGGTCCGGGATCCGCGTCAGCGGTCGCTGGTGCTCGAGGTGGCGACCCGGTTGATCTTCCCGCTGATGATGGTGCTGTCGGTGTACCTGTTCTTCACCGGCCACAACACGCCCGGCGGTGGGTTCGCCGGCGGGCTGACCGCGGGGCTGGCGCTGCTGCTGCGATATCTGGCGGGCGGCCGTTACGAACTCGGCGAGACGCTGCCGTTGGACGCCGGCAAGATTCTGGGTGCCGGACTGGCCCTCGCGGCGGGGACGGCGATCGTATCCGTTCTGCTGGGCGCGCCGGCGCTGTCCTCGGCGGTCATCTCGCTGCAACTGCCCCTGCTGGGCACCATCAAATTCGTCACCTCGCTCGTCTTCGATCTGGGCGTCTACCTGATCGTGGTGGGGCTGGTCCTCGACGTGCTGCGCAGCCTGGGCGCAGGTATCGACTTCGAGCTGGCCGAAGCTGCGAACCGGCCCGCGGGAGGCCTGCGGTGACCGTCTATCTGATTCCGTTGATCATCGCCGGTGGGCTGATGTCCTGCGGCGTGTACCTGCTGCTCTCCCGCAATCTGACCCGCATGCTGCTCGGACTGCTGTTGGTGAGCAATGCCGTGAGCCTCTTGCTGTTGACCATCGGCGGGCCTTCGGGCAACCCGCCGGTCCGCGGCCGCACCAGCGGCCAGGAGGCGGCCACCGCCGATCCGCTGGCACAGGCGCTCATCCTGACGGCGATCGTCATCACGATGGGCGTGGCTGCGTTTGTCCTGGCGTTGATCTACCGCTCGTACCGGCTGACCGCCGAGGAGGATGTGACCAACGACCCGGAGGACACCCGGGTGGCGCAACTGTCCGACGCCGACGCCGCCTGGACCGACGCCGACCGCGGGGGCGCCATGGCCTACCCGGACACCGAGGCCCCGGACGAACTGGATGCCCTGCCCGGCTCGGAGGGCTCACGGTGAACGCCCTGATACCCCTGCCGGTGCTGATCCCGCTGGCCGGCGCGGCACTGACGCTGTTCGCCGGCCATCGGCGGCGGTTGCAGCGGATAGTCGCGCTGGTGGCGCTCAGTGGCGTGCTCGCAGTGTCGGTGGCCCTGCTGGTCCAGACCGACCGTCGCGGAACTCAGGCCCTGCATATCGGTGGCTGGGGACCGACCGAGGCGGGACTCGGACCGCTGGGGATCACCCTGGTGGTCGACCGGCTCTCGGCACTGATGCTGGTGGTGTCGGCGGTCGTGCTGCTGGCGGTGGTGTTCTATGCCATCGGGCAGGGCATCCGCGACGGAGACGACCGGCAGCCGGTGTCGATCTTCCTGCCCACCTACCTGGTGCTGTCGGCCGGTGTGTGCATCGCGTTCCTGGCCGGTGACCTGTTCAACCTCTTCGTCGGCTTCGAGGTGCTTCTGGCGGCGAGTTTCGTGTTGCTGACGCTCGGCGCCAGCCGGGACCGGGTCCGGGCCGGCATCTCCTACGTGATGGTGTCGATGGTCTCCTCGGTGATCTTCCTGATCGGCCTGAGCCTGATCTACGCCGCCGCCGGAACGCTGAACATGGCGGAGTTGGCCGTGCGACTGCAGGATGTCCCGAGCGGCACCCGCGGCGCCTTGTTCGCGGTGTTGCTGGTGGCGTTCGGCATCAAGGCCGCGGTGTTCCCGCTGTCGAGTTGGCTGCCCGACTCCTACCCGACCGCGTCGGCCCCGGTGACCGCCGTGTTCGCCGGCCTGCTGACCAAAGTGGGGGTCTACGCCATCATCCGGGCGCATTCCCTGCTGTTCAGCGACGGCGGGCTGAACTCCGTTCTCCTGGTCGCCGCCCTGCTGACCATGCTGATCGGCATCCTGGGCGCGATCGCCCAGAACGACATCAAGCGGCTGCTGTCCTTCACCCTGGTCAGCCATATCGGCTACATGGTGTTCGGCATCGCGCTGTCCAGCAGGCTGGGCATGTCCGGGGCCATCTACTACGTCGCGCACCACATCGTGGTGCAGACCACCCTGTTCCTGGTGGTCGGCCTGATCGAGCGGCAGGCCGGGGCGTCGACGCTCCGCCGGCTCGGCGGTCTGGCCGCCGCGAGTCCGGTACTCGCCTTCGCCTTCTTCGTCCCCGCCCTCAATCTCGGCGGTATCCCGCCGTTCTCCGGGTTCATCGGCAAGGTGGCATTGCTGGAGGCCGGTAGCGCGGACGGCTCCGTTCTGGCCTGGCTGCTGGTCGGCGGCTCGGTACTGACCAGTCTGCTGACCCTCTACGTCGTGATGCGGGTCTGGAGCAAAGCCTTCTGGCGCGCCCGCGTCGACGCCCCGGAGGGTGACCTGGCCGACGCCGTGCCGTCGGCACTGATCGACCAGGCCGAGGACACCGACGACATCGCCTTCAGCGAACGCGGCGACGTCGGCCGGATTCCCGCCGGAATGCTGGCGCCGACCATGGCGCTGATCGCCGTGGGCCTGGCACTCACGGTGGCCGCCGGCCCGATCTTCGGGTATTGCGATCGGGCCGCCGGCGAGGTGCTCGACCCCAGCCGCTATATCGCCGCGGTCCTCGGGGACCGCCCATGAGCCGGCAGACGTTGCTCCGGGTCTGGACGGTCACCTGGCTGGTGTTGGCGTGGCTGCTGCTGTGGGGTTCGGTGTCGGCGGCGAACGTGATCTCCGGGTTGTTGGTGGCGCTGGCGATCACCCTCCTGCTACCGATGCCCGCGGTGCCGGTGCAGGGCCGGGTGCACCCCCTGTCGGTCTGCTGGCTGGCCCTGAACGTCGGATGGTGGCTGGTGAAATCCTCAACCCAGGTGGCCTGGCTGACGCTGCGGCCCAGCCGGCCGCCGCTGTCGGCAGTGCTTCGGGCGCGCCTGGCACTGAAGTCCGACCTGGTGCTGGCACTGGGCGTCAATATCCTCAACCTGACTCCGGGAACCCTGGTTCTCGAGATCGACCAGGCCCGTCGCCTGGTCTACGTCCACGTGCTCGACGTCGATTCGCAGCGCGGCGTAGACCGATTCCGCAACCAGGTCGCCGCCCTGGAACGGTTGCTGGTGGCCGCATTCGAGCGCGACGCCGAATGGCGAACGTCGGCACCGGACGCCGACCAGGAGGCCCGAGGATGACGGCGGTGTGGGTGGCCGCGGGCGTGATGTTGACCGCGGCGGCGATACTGACCATGGTGCGGCTGCTGATCGGACCCACCACGCTGGACCGGCTCATAGCGGTGGACACGACCGTCGCCGTGACGATGTGCGGCCTGGGCACCTGGGCGGCGTTCAGCGGAGACACCACCGTGACCTACAGCTTGGCCGCCCTCGCCCTGATCAGCTTCGTCGGATCGGTGAGTATCGCCCGGTTCCGGGTGCCCGACATCAAGGACGACCGGCGATGAATGCTGTCGAAATCCTCACCGCCGTGCTGATACTCAGCGGCTCGGCCCTGGCGCTGACGGCGGCGATCGGCCTGTTGCGCTTCCCCGACACGCTCAGCCGCATGCACTCGGCCACCAAACCACAGGTGCTTGGCCTGCTGCTGGTCCTGGCCGGTGCCGCGATCCGGCTGCGAGGGAATATCGACACCGGGATGATCGTGCTGACCGGTGTCTTCACGCTCATCACGGCGCCGGTAATCGCCCAACGCGTCGGCCAATTGGCCTACCGGGAACACAATGTTCCCGACGACCTGCTCACCATGGACGCAATCCGCGACCGGGAAGACACCGAGCGAAGCGACCAGGAAAACACCGAGCGAAGCGACCCGTGACAGGGATCCGGTAGCCCGGTCAGTCGTCCTCGGGTAGCTGGAATTCGACCATCGCCGTGACGGTTTCGATCGCGTCGGTCAGTACCCCGACACGTTCCGCCAGGGTCGGAGCGGCCAACACGGCGTAGCGGTCGGCCTGCCCCAGCGGAACCCGGGCGGCCAGCGCATACAGGTGCCGGGCCGGGTCATCGGCGGTCTCCTCGTCGACAGCCAGGGCATCGGCCGGCACGTCCATGTCGCGGGCCCGCGCCACCCGCTGGTAGAGGCCGAGGATGCGGTCGATGACCGCACCGATCTGCCCGGGACCAACCGGTGGTCCCGGCTCATCGGGCCAGGGCTCGACGATCGCCCGCGGATACGGGTTGTCGGGCAGCCACCGGCGCACCCGTATCCGCTCCCCCACCGGCGCCAGCAACTCGTACTGACCCATCCCGAGATCGGCGTACTCGGCGATCCGCGCCATGGCCCCGATATCGCTGCGGGAGTCCTCGCCGCCGACTTCCCGGCCGCGGCTGATCAGAACCACACCGAATGCCGGATCGTCGTCGGCCAGGCAGTCCTGAACCAGGTCGGCATAGCGGGGTTCGAAGATCCGCAGTGGCAGCGTCTCGCCGGGAAGCAGAGCGGACTGCAGCGGGAACATCGGCCGCGCGAAGTCGGTCATCCGGGCGCTACCTGATACCACCGGTGAGGACATCCCGGACCGGGGCGCTCGGGGCGGCGAAGGTGCACAGCGCCGCCCCCACCCCCACCCAGAGATCCGGATTCCCGGCCACCAGCTGATTGCCATCCGCGCCGATCGCGACGATCACCTCACGGCGGGCCGAGGGGCCCATCGCGACGTATTCGCGGCAGGTGGTCTCCAGGAGGTCCACGCCACCGAAGGCGATCCCGGCCTGCCCCGGGGTGGCCACCGGGGCGCCATCGATCGCACGGCTGCAACCGCCTGCGGCCAGCATCACCGCGACGGCCAGTAGCCCGGTGACCGTCCCGCGGACGAGTGTCACTCTGTGAACCATCGGTTCCTCCTAGACCGCCAACTCACCGACCAGCGCATCGACCACCGCACGGAGGTCACCGTCATGCGCCTCAGCCACCCTGCGCTGGCGTTGATAGGACGCACCATGCCGGGGGATTTCGGCGACCGCGGCCAGTTCATCGGCACAGTGCAGCGAATCGGAGACCGGCGCCAGCCTGGTCAGCAGGTCGTCGAGATCCTCGGTCACCAGCCGCTCGTTACCGTCGGCGTCGAGAATGATGATGGCATCCAACCCGTACCGGGCGGCCCGCCACTTGTTCTCCTGCACATGCCACGGCGGCATCACCGGAAGCTGCTCTCCGGCCTCCAGCCGACGGTCCAGATCTACGATCAGGCAATGCGTCAGGGCCACCAGCGCGGAGAGCTCCCGCGGGTTCGACACCCCGTCGAACACCCGCACCTCAATGGTTCCCAGGTGCGGCGAAGGCCTTATATCCCAACGGATCTCGTTGATATGGTCGATGATCCCGGTGGTCTTCTGGTCGTGCACGAACCGCTCGAACTGGCGCCACGAGGAGAACTGGAACGGCAGGCCGGCAGTGGGTAATTGCTGGAACATCATCGACCGGTTGCTGGCGTAGCCGGTGTCCTCGCCGGCCCAGAACGGCGATGAGGCCGACAGCGCCAGCAGGTGCGGATACTGGTTGAGCAGAGAGGAGATGATCGGCATCACCTTATGCGCCGAGGAGACGCCGACGTGCACGTGCACCCCCCAGATCAGCATCTGCCTGCCCCACCACTGGGTGCGTTTGATCAGTTCGGCGTAGCGAGGCGCGTCGGTGAACTGCTGGGCCGACCACTGCGCGAACGGATGGGTGCCCGCGCAGAACAATTCCATACCCCGGTCGCGAACGGCTGCCGCGGTGGAGGTCAGGGTGCCGCGCAGGTCGGCCATCGCCTCGGGGACCGTGTCGCAGATCCCGGTGACGATCTCGATGGTGTTGCGCAGCAGTTCTTTGTGCACATGCGGGGTCTCGCCGATGTCGGCGATCACCGGGGCGGCCTCATTGCTCAGGTCGCGCGTGCCGGCGTCGACGAGGGCGAACTCCCACTCGACACCCAGTGTCGGCAGCGGAGAACCCGCGAATGCGATCCTATCCGGTGCCGATGACACCGCAGGCGACCCGCTTGCCGGCGTCGCCCGTGGCCAGCGTGGTCGCGTCCGGTGGCGGCGCACCGTCGGTCTGCTGGTAGCGGTCGGCGGGGATGTTGGAGAAGTTATCCGGCCCGGCGTGAATGATGAACGCTTTGCCGTCACCCTCCATCAGATCCGCGACATCGAAGGCATTCGTGGTGGTGACCAGCATGCCGGAGCCGTCGCCGCGGATCTGCAGTGGGGCCAGGTCACCGGCGTGCTCGGGATGCCCGCTCCCGCCACCGCCCTGGTAATGACCACCGGCGGAGAGGAAATCGCCCGGTGCGCCGCCGCCGGGCGGCACCGAGTTGACCTCGCACACGCCCACATCGTGGATGTGCAGGCCGTGGGAGCCCGGGGTCAGCTTGCCCGGGGTGGTGGTCCGCACGGTCACGGTGGCGACGCCGCCGGAGAAGTCGATGGTGGCCTCGGCGACCTGTTCGCCGTCGGGTCCGTTGATCTGCGAGGTCAGCGTTTCGGCCGGCGCCGCCTCGGCAACGCCGCCGTATTCCGGGTCCATGGCTGCCGGGGCGGGCGAACCCGTCCACACCGACGGAGTGGTGCCGGGCTGGGTGGCGACCGGCTCATAGGGCGTACAGGCGCTCAGCAGAGCGACAGGAGCAGCGAGAACAAAACCAGCCCAGTTGCGCATGCCGGATAGCCTAACCCGACCTATCCCGTGACCAACACGATGACGCCCGGAGGCTGCTCGGCGATTTCCGGGATTCGGGGCGCCACCGGGGCCTCGAGCACCACACCGACTGCCTCGGCGGCCGCCTGCTCACCCTCGACCGCGCCGAAGTACACGGTCGTCACCACCACTTCAGGCGCAGCGATGAGCGCTGACTCGGTGACGTTCCAACCTGCCTCGCGCAGCCGGTCCGCGGTCCGGATGGCCGCAGCTTCGTCACCGAACACGCTGTAGACCCGCACATCGGACTTCGGCGCCGCGGGGATGCTGGTCGTGGTCGTGGTCGTGGTGACGGTTCGGGCCGAGGTGTCCTGGCCGCCGCTGCCTGCGCCCATCGCCTGCAAGCCGACCAGCAGGAAGATCACGCCGAGAAACAGCAGCACCATCACCATGGCGCGCAGGGGAAGCCCGGAGGAGTCGGGTACGCGCTCGTTCATCGGGGTAACTGTAAACGGTGACGTCAGGGAAACTCGAAGCCCAGCCGCCGCGCGGCCCGGGCCTTCTGGCGGCTGGCCCGCAGCCGGCGCAGCCGCTTGACGAGCATCGGGTCAGCAGCCAGGGCCTCCGACCGGTCGACCAGCGCGTTCAGCACCTGGTAGTACCGGGTGGCCGACATCGAGAAGAGTTCCTTGATGGCCTCTTCTTTGGCTCCGGCGTATTTCCACCACTGCCGCTCGAAAGCCAGGATGTCGTACTCGCGGCGGGTCAGCCCCTCGGGAAGGTCGGCATCGTCGACTGGCCGTTCGGCCCGTGCCATGGCGCCGTCCATTCGAGTTGGGGGCCCTTTCAACGATTGCTCATCACATCTCTGTGGTTCGGTGGCCATTGAACCACGTCAGCCTCGATTGGGACGGCACCGAACCCCGCGCGTCGGGCCATCTTTAAGCTTGCCGGTCATGGCCGTTCGACCCATCGTGATACTCGGCGATCCCGTGCTGCACACTCCGACCACGCCGGTGACCGTCGGCGCCGACGGATCATTGCCGCCGGATGTGGCCGACTTGATCACCGACATGTACCAGACCATGGACGCCGCGAACGGAGTTGGCCTGGCAGCCAACCAGATCGGGGTGGGCCTGCGATTGTTCGTCTATGACTGCGCCGAGGACCGGGGCAACCCCACCCGTCGTCGGGGCGTCGTGGTGAACCCGGTGCTGGAGACCTCCGAGATCCCCGAGACGATGCCTGACCCCGAGCTCGACGACGAGGGGTGCCTGTCGGTGCCGGGGGAGTCGTTCCCGTGCGGGCGGGCACAGTGGGCGCGGGTTACCGGACTGGACGCCGAGGGCGATCCGGTGACCCTCGAGGGCAGCGGGTTGTTCGCCCGGATGCTGCAGCACGAGACCGGCCACCTCGACGGGTTTCTGTACGTGGACCGTTTGATCGGCCGGCACGCCCGGGCCGCCAAGCGGGCCGCCCGGTCCCACGGATGGGGGGTGCCCGGCCTGTCGTGGATGCCGGGCGCCGAACCAGATCCGTTCGGTCACTGATGGTTCCGCCGGCCGTGCGAGTGGCCACCTGGAACGTGAATTCGATTCGCGCCCGGGCAGATCGGGTGGTCGACTGGATGCAACGTGCCGATGTCGACGTACTGGCCATACAGGAGACCAAGTGTTCTGACACCCAGTTCCCGGCGATGACGTTCCTGGGTGCGGGCTACGAGGTGACGCACTGCGGCCACAACCAGTGGAACGGGGTGGCGATCGCCTCTCGGATCGGTTTCGAGGACGTGCAGACCGGTTTCGAGGGACAGCCGACCTGGTCCGGCGGCAAGGCCGGCGATATCGTCGAAGCGCGTGCGCTGGCGGCGACCTGCGGCGGCGTGCGGATATGGAGCCTGTACGTGCCCAACGGACGCACGGTCGACGATCCGCACTACCGATACAAGCTGGAATGGCTGGCCGCCCTAGGGGATAACGCACAATCCTGGTTGCAGCGCGACCCGCAGGCCCAGATCGCCCTGGCCGGGGACTGGAATATCGCGCCCTGCGACGAGGACGTGTGGAGCATGGAAGCCTTCCGCGACAGCACCCATGTGACCGAGCCGGAACGGATGGCGTTCCGGGCCATCGAAGCGTCCTTCACCGATGTGGTCCGGCCGTTCGCGCCCGGCCCGGGGACCTACACCTTCTGGGACTACACCCAGTTGCGGTTCCCCCGGCGGGAGGGCATGCGGATCGATTTCATCCTGGCCTCACCGGCCCTGGCGAGCCGGGTGGTGCATGCCGAGATCGTGCGCGACGAGCGCAAGGGCGGCAAGGACCGGATCGGGCCGCCCAGCGACCACGCCCCGGTTCTGGTCGATATCGGCGAGGCCGCCCGACAAGGCCCGCCGACCGCACCCGGCGACACGGGAAACGCGACGTGAAGTCGTTCCTACCGCTGACGCCGCCGGGCCAGACCCCACCGCGGGTGCTCACCATCGGCGGATCGGACTCCGGCGGTGGCGCGGGCCTGCAGGCCGATCTGCGGACCTTCGCACTGCTGGGCGTGCATTCACTGGTCGCCGTGACGGCCGTCACGGTCCAGAACTCATTGGGCGTCAACGGCTTTCACGAAATCCCGCTTGATATCATCGCGGGCCAGATCGAGGCGGTGGCCACCGACATCGGCGTACAGGCCGCCAAGACGGGGCTGCTGCCATCCTCCCGGATCATTGAGACGGTCGCCGACTCCTGGCGCGATCTGGGGCTGGCCGGGCGGGTTCCGCTCGTGGTCGATCCGGTGTGCGCGTCCATGCACGGTGAGCCACTGCTGCAGCCGTCGGCGCTGGACGCCCTGCGCGCAGTGCTGTTCCCGGAGGCCGGCCTGATCACCCCCAACCTCGACGAGGTGCGACTGTTGGTGGGCATCGACGTCGTCGACGCGGCCACCCAACGGGCCGCCGCGCACGCACTGCACGATCTGGGACCGAGGTGGGTCCTGGTGAAGGGCGGCCACCTCCGTTCGTCCCCGCATAGCACCGATCTGCTCTACGACGGCAGGGATTTCCAGGAGTTCGACGCGCGTCGACTGACCACCGGCCATGATCATGGCGCCGGCGACACCCTGGCAGCCGCGACCGCATGCGCGCTCGCACACGGCTATCCGATGCCGGAGGCCGTCGCGTTCGGCAAAGCGTGGGTGACCGAGTGCCTGCGGTCGGCCTACCCGCTCGGCGTAGGCCACGGTCCGGCGTCGGCGCTGTTCCGGCTGCAGTCATGAGCCTCGCCGACGACCTGGACGGTATCGCCGCGGTGGCACACCACCCGGCCGACAGCCCGGTCGGTGTGGTGGTTCTGACCCACGGTGCCGGCGGGAGCCGGGAGTCTCCACTGCTGATCGGCATCTGTG
This sequence comes from Actinomycetes bacterium, assembly GCA_022600695.1. GTDB lineage: Bacteria > Actinomycetota > Actinomycetes > Mycobacteriales > Mycobacteriaceae > Mycobacterium. The sequence continues at coordinate 11,978 of JAHZJY010000009.1, forward strand.
AGAGGTGGGCCGAGCGCGGCTGGCTGGCCCTGCGTTACAACCTGCCCTACCGACGGCGACGGCCGAAGGGGCCGCCGTCCGGGTCGGCGACCGCAGACCGGGCCGGGGTCGCCGAGGCGATCGCGCTGGCGGGATCCGCGCTTGCCGACCGGACCGGATCCGACGGGCCGGTGATCGCCGGCGGGCATTCCTACGGTGGCCGGCTGACATCGATGGCGGTGGCCGACGGCGCGACCGTGGCGGGGTTGACGCTTTTCTCCTATCCGCTACACCCGCCCGGCAAACCGGAACGGTTGCGCACCGGGCATTTCGGCTCGATCACCGCGCCGACGGTGTTCACCCACGGCAGCGCCGACCCCTTCGGCACTATCGCGGAGTTGCGCATCGCCGCCGCGCTGATTCCGGCGCCGACCGAGATCGTCGAGGTCACCGGCGCCCGCCACGATCTGGGGTCGGCGACCCTCGATGTCGCGGGCCTCGCCGTCGACGCCGCGCTGCGACACTGCGGGCCCCGACAGGTCGGGTAGCGTCAGGCCCATGTCCGAGCAACACGCCGACGTGATCATCGTCGGGGCCGGTTTCGGAGGTATCGGGGCAGCCATCCAACTCAAGCGCCTGGGTTATGAGAACTTCGTTCTCCTGGACCGGCAGCCTGACCTCGGTGGTACCTGGTACGTCAACCACTACCCCGGCCTGGCCTGCGATGTGCCGACCACCACCTACTCCTATTTCTTCGAACCCAACCCGAACTGGTCGCGACTGTTCTCCACCGGCGCCGAGATCAAGCAGTACGCCGACGATGTGGCCGACAAGTACGACGTCCGCCGTCATATCCGATTCGACACCCGCGTCGAGGGTGCCCGCTGGGACGCTGACGCGCAGCTGTGGCGGGTGGCGCTGGCCGACGGCCAGACGCTCAGTGCGCGCTACCTGATCACCGCCACCGGCTTCCTGTCCCAACCGCACACCCCGGAGATTCCGGGTATCGACAGCTTTGCGGGCACGATCATCCACACCACCGACTGGGACGATGCGTTCGACCCGGCCGGCAAACGGATCGGGCTGATCGGCACCGGCGCGACCGCCGTGCAACTGATCCCCGAACTCGCCAAACGGGCCGGTGATCTGACCGTCTACCAGCGCACCGCGATCTATGTGGTGCCCAAGCTCGATTTCCCCTTCCCGGAACGTGTCAAGCGGCTGTTCGCGCGGGTCCCACTGGCCCAGCGCGTCGTCCGGTCCGTCACCGACGCGATCTACGAATTCTTCAACTACGTGGTTCTGCATAATCGTCAGACGCTGTTCCGGCGGCTCAACATCGGCGCGGCGGACGTCTCCAAGCTGTACCGATACGTCGTGGTCCGGGACCGGGAGACCCGCCGCAAACTCACCCCGGATTACGACTTCGGCTGTAAGCGGCCAACATTTTCCAACAGCTACTACCGCGCTTTCACCAAACCGCAGGTACATCTGCAGGCCGGCGGGATCGATCACATCGAGCCGCACGCCGTGGTGGCAGCGGACGGCACCCGGACCGAGATCGACACCCTGGTGCTGGCAACGGGTTTCGACCTGTGGGAGGCCAATATCCCGGCCATCGAGATCCTCGGCCGCAACGGTCGCAACCTGGGAAAGTGGTGGCGGGAGAACCGGTTCCAGGCTTATCAGGGGGTCGCGATCCCGCACTTCCCCAACTATCTCAGCCTGGCCAGCCCGTATGCGTTCATCGGGTTGAACTTCTTCAACACGATGGAATACCAGATGCGGATCATGGACCGGCTCTTCCGCGAGGTCGGCCGCCGCGGTGCGGACACCTTCGAGGTGACCGAGGAGGCGAACTCCCGCTTTCTGGACCAGGTGACCGAACTGGTCGGCGACACGGTCTTCACGGTCGGGCAGTGCGCGAGCGCCCGGTCCTACTACTTCAACCCGCACGGTGAAGCGACACTGCTGCGTCCGATGACAGCCAGGGCCGCCATCCGGCAGGCCTCCGAGTTTCCGTTGACCGACTTCCACATCAGCTGATCACGTTCCACCCGACGAAAGGACCCGCATGTCACGAATCCCCGGAATCGGGGCGGCCCTGGCCGCCACCGGAATCGCGCACTTCGCGAAACCGCAACTGTTCGAGGCGGTCACCGCACCGGCATTCCCGAAGAACACCCGCCGGCACGTCTACGTCAACGGCACCCTCGAGACCGCACTGGGAGTGGGACTGGTTGCTCCGCAGACCCGGAAGTTCGCCCTCGCCGGGGTGGTCGGCTACGTCGGCTATCTGATCATCAGCGTGGTACGCAACCGCCGTTGATCCGACGCCCCGGGAGTCCGGCGTGACCGAGCCCGAACTGCGGCGTCGCCTCGGCACCGGTGACGCGGTGCTGATCGGACTCGGTTCGATGATCGGCGCCGGGGTGTTCGTGGTCTTCGGTCCGGCCGCCGCCGCCGCCGGACCGGGTCTGCTGATCGCGCTGGCCACCGCCGCGGCGGTGGCCTACTGCAATGCCTCCTCATCGGCCCGGCTGGCGGCGCTTTATCCGCGGTCCGGCGGCACCTACCTCTACGGCCGGGAACAACTCGGCGAGTTCTGGGGCTATCTGGCGGGCTGGGGTTTCGTGGTCGGCAAGACGGCCTCCTGTGCGGCCATGGCGCTGACGGTCGGGCTGTACGCCTGGCCGGAGCACGCCCACGCCATCGCCGTCGCGTCCGTGGCGGCACTCACCGCGGTGACCTACCGCGGTATCGGGAAATCGGCGCTGGCGAACCGGGTGATCGTGGCGGTGGTGTTCGCGGTGCTGACCGGGGTGGTGGCCGCGGTGCTGGTCAGCGGGCGCGCCGATCCGGCACGGCTACCGCTGACCGGCGGCACCGTCGGCGGGGTGCTGCAGGCGGCCGGACTGCTGTTCTTCGCCTTCGCCGGGTATGCGCGTATCGCCACCCTCGGTGAGGAGGTACGCGACCCGGCCCGGGTGATCCCGCGGGCGATCCGGATCTCCCTGGTCGTGACGTTGGCGGTGTACGCGGTGCTGGCCGTTACCCTGATGACGATCCTCGGCCCCGGATTGGCAACGGCCACAGCGCCATTGGCCGACGCCGTCCGGGTCGCCGGGGCAGCAGGCTTCGAGCCGGTGGTGCGGATCGGCGCGGTGGCGGCGGCCTTGGGCGCCCTGTTGTCCCTGATCCTGGGGGTCTCCCGAACCAGTCTGGCGATGGCGCGCGACGGGCATCTACCGGGCGCGCTGGCCGTGGTACATCCGCACTACCGGGTACCGCATCGCGCCGAGGTGGCGGTCGGTGCAGTCATCGCGGCGGTGGCGGCGGTGGCCGATGTCCGGGCAGTCATCGGCTTCTCATCGTTCGCGGTGCTGACGTACTACGCCATCACCAATGCCTCGGCGCTGACCCTGACCGGCAGTCGGCGGGCGATACCCGTTCTGGGACTGCTCGGGTGCCTGACACTGGCGTTGACGCTGCCGTCAGGTTCCGTCGCCGCCGGGGCCGCCGTGCTGGCCGTCGGCGCGCTGATCTACGCACTCAACCGGCGCCGTTAGGCGGCCGGTTCTCACTGCTCGGCGAGCCAATGGCGGGTGCGGTCCTCGCGGGCCGGAACGCCGTTGCGGCCGGTGAGATCCTGGGAATAGAGCCCGACGGCGTAGGCCACACCGCCACCCTGGATGCCAAGCGCCTCCCGATCGATCTGGTCGACGGTGTCGGTACCGGTGTGATACTGCGGATCGAACGGGGCATCGGCGACCCCGCCCCAAAGTTCGGCCTGCTCGGCGGTCTTTATTCCGTCCGCACCGGCGAACAACCCGCCGGCCGGGATTCCGGCCCGGGTGAACGGCTCGTAGTCCGACCGGCCGTCGAGGAACGTGTCGTGCGCGGGCTTGCCCTCAGCCTGCAGGTAGTCCACCAGGGTTCGTTCGATCCCGGCCGAACCCTCCGGTATCCGGGGCACCATGTCGTCGCGGCCGAGGGTGGTCGACTGGTTGCCGTCATAGGTGAAGTAGCCGGCGTTCGGGGACGCCAGCATGTCGAAATTCAGATACAGCGCAATATCCTTGAGTTGCTCCATATCGAGGGACTGCAGATATTTGCGCGAGCCGATGAGGCCGACCTCTTCAGCACCCCAGAAACCGAACCGCACCGCGTGATTGATATCCGGGGCATTGCCGAGTTGGACGGCCGTCTCCAGAACCGCCACCACACCGGACCCGTTGTCGTTCATCCCGGGGCCCTCCGGAACGGTGTCGAGATGGGCACCGACCATCACCACGTCCTGCGGGGAGCCGGTCTTGGTCTGGGCGATCACATTGCGCACCGTGAACCTCTCGGTGCGCGCGTCCAGGACCAGCGTGGTGGGTCCGGGCGCGGCCCGCAGCCTGACCCCCTCGTCCTTGGTGACGCTGACCACCGGGAGTCGCACGTCGGTTTGCTCGCCCAGGGTGCCCGCCAGGAACCCCTCATCGACGTTGTTGGCGACGATCAACGCGACGGCCCCGAGCTCGGCGGCGATGGCCTGCTTCTCGGGGAACGGACAGCCGCCGCGGTCGACGAGCACCACCGCGCCCTCGACTTCCAGGCCGGCGAAGTCGGCCGGGACACAGCCCGAGTCGTCTTCCGCAGGCGCCGCCACCAGTGGGCCGCTGACGCCCTGCACGGGGGTCCCGAGGCTGTACTTGAGCGCATAGGACTCGACCGGCGCGCCGCCGACGGTCAGGACCGGATTCTCCGCGGTGAACAGGCCGACCTCGAACTCCGGGGTCTGCACGTCGTACCCCTTGTCGCGCAGAACGGCGACGACGTAGTCCACCGCCGCCTCGTAGCCTGTGCTGCCGACTGCCCGGTTACCGCCGTTGGCCTGGGCGATCTGATCGAGGGCGGTCAGGTGGTCCATCATGGCCGCGGCGCTGACCCGCTCGCGCAGTGCCCCGGCGAACTGGGCCGCGACGGGATTCTCCACCGGCCGGACCTGCGCGACCGGCCGGGCGGTCTCCGTCGGCGTGCTGCATGCCAACGGCACCGCCAACAGAACAGCGAGCCATAATGACACCAGAACACGCCTCACGGGAGCCAGGGTAATGCCGATCTGCTCGGGCCACACGGCGGCCGTGGCTCCATCGGGGTCTGCGGGGTCACCGAGGCATCCCCGCGCGGCACCACGCGAAACCGGCTTCGGCGATCTCCAGGGTGTGCGGCCGCTGCACTTCGCAGGAGTGCGGCGGCACCGCGACGCCGATCCGCAGCCGCTGCCAACTGGCCGCAAAACCGGGGTGTAACGGCAGCTCGGACACCCTGTCCTCCGCTACCCAGCGAAGCTCCGAACTCTCCCCGTTGGGCACGGTGTCGAGCAGTTCGGCAGCATCGGCAACGACTGTGGTGTACCGCCAGTGGCCGCCGTCGGGCCCGAATACCTCTGCCGTTTTGATCTGCGCCCGGATCTCGAGGTGCTCACGGGGTAGCCCGGCTTCCTCCTCCGCCTCCCGCAACGCCGCATCTTCGGGATCCTCGTGGCTGTCCAGGGCGCCACCGGGCAGACCCCAGGTCCCGCCCAGGTGACTCCACAGCGCACGGTGCTGCAGGAGCACCGCCGGATTACCGTCCGCACGCGGAGCGCGCACCAACAGTCCGGCGGCGCCGAATCGGCCCCAGTGGTGGGTCCCGGCCTCCGAGACCACCCACCCGTCGCCGTCGCCCCGCACGAGACCAAGGATAGGCGCGCCACGGGCGGCCCGACATGACGATGGGCCGCCATTTGGCCACCGCTGCTCTTAGACTTCGCTTATACCGTGTCGAGGGCAACCGGAGGGGAGCGAGGTCCGCCGAGGTGACAGTCGAGCTCGCGCATCCGTCGACCGAGCCGTTGGCGCAACGGACACCGACTGAGCCCGCGCACCCCTGGTGGTGGTTCATCAGCACCACCCCCGGCCGGATCATGGCCATCGGCGCCATCCTGGCGATGCTCGGCATCCTCAGCGCCTTCGCGATCTCCACCACGATCAACGAACGTCAGCACCAACTGACCGCCGTGCTCGACCACACCGAACCGCTGGCGTTCACCGCCGGCCAGATCTACACCACATTGTCCGTCGCCGACGCCTCCGCTTCGACCGCATTCGTCGCCGGGACCGAACCACGGCCGGTGCGGCAGCGCTACGAACAGGCGATCACCGATGCCGCCGTCGCGGTCACCCGGGCATCCAGTGGCCTCACCGACCCGTCGCTGGTGGCATTGCTCGGCCGGATCAATGCGCAACTCGCCGTCTACACCGGCCTGATCGAGACCGCCCGGACGAACAATCGGGTCGGCAACCCGGTCGGCTCGTCCTATCTGTCGGAGGCGTCGGCGCTGATGCAGGACAAGATCCTGCCGGACGCGCAGCGCCTGTACGAGACGACATCCGCCCGGGTCGATGCCGAGACGACC
>JAHZJY010000242.1 GCA_022600695.1 Actinomycetes bacterium
CATCGCCCGATGGGCCGGCTGCGTCGGGAACCGCCAGACGATCGTGCCGGTGACCGACGCCAAACACGACGTGTTCCTGTCCCTGCCGGAGCCGCGCGCGACCGCCTACCGGGAGTTGGCAGGGTGGCTGGATACCGTCGACTGACCGTCGGCAATGCTCAATCTCCAGATGTACCGACGAGGGTTGCCTCGTATCCCATCGCCACTCCCGGCAGCGAGCAGCCTCAACGTCGATCCTGATCGGCGACAGCGGCCACGGCGCAGCTAGATCGGGGTCACATACGCCGAGCTGATGCCACCGTCGACCAGGAATGTGGACGCGGTGATGAACGAGGCGTCATCACTGGCCAGGAACGCCACCGCCGCGGCCAGTTCCTCGGCCTCGGCGAACCGGCCCAGCGGGATGTGCACCAATCGGCGGGCGGCCCGCTCCGGATCCTTGGCGAAAAGCTCCTGCAGCAGCGGGGTGTTCACCGGACCCGGGCACAGCGCGTTGACCCGGATGCCCTGCCGGGCGAACTGCACCCCGAGTTCGCGGGACATCGCCAGCACTCCGCCCTTGGACGCCGTGTAGGAGATCTGCGAGGTCGCCGAGCCCAGCACCGCGACGAACGAGGCGGTGTTGATGATCGACCCCCGGCCGGCCGGAACCATGTGTCGCAGGGCGGCCCGGCAGCACAGGTAGACGCTGGTGAGGTTGACGTCCTGCACCCGCTGCCACGCCGGCAACCCGGTGGTCTCGATCAAGTCGTCCTCGGGCGGGGAGATACCGGCGTTGTTGAACGCGATGTCGACCGATCCGTAGGACTCCGCGGCGGTGTCGAAGAGATTGTCAACGGCGGCTTCGTCTGCCACGTCGACCGCGACGAACAGCCCCTCGAGTTCCTCGGCGACCCGGCCCCCGGTCGCCGGATCGATATCGCCGACGACGATGATGGCGCCCTCGGCCCGCATCCGTCGGGCGGCCGCCAGACCGATTCCGCTTGCGGCGCCGGTGATCACGGCGACTTTCCCGGCCAGACGCTGTGTGAGGTCGATCCTGGCTACGGTCACGTGGCCTCTCCGATCGCGATGAAGACGTTCTTGGTTTCGGTGAAGTGTTCGGGGGCATCCGGCCCCAGTTCCCGACCCAGGCCGGACTTCTTGAACCCGCCGAAGGGTGTGTTGTACCGGACCGAGGAGTGCGAGTTCACGCTGAGGTTGCCGGACTCGACCGCGCGTGACACCCGCAGCGCCCGGGACAGGTTGTCGGTCCAGATCGAGCCGGAAAGACCGTAATCGGTGGCATTGGCCAGCGCGACCGCGTCGGCCTCGTCCTCGAAGGGCAGTACCGCGACCACGGGGCCGAAGATCTCCTCGGTGACGCTCCGGTCGCTGCGCGCGGGGGTCAGAACCGTCGGCGGGAACCAGTATCCGGGCCCGGCCGGAGCGGATCCACGGAAGGCCACCGGGGCTCCATCGGGAACGTAGCCGGCCACCGATGCGAGGTGGCGGCCGGAGACCAGCGGTCCCATCTCGGTGCCACGGTCGGTCGGATCCCCGACGACGACAGCCTTGACTGCCGGTTCCAGCATCTCCATGAATCTGTCGAAGATGTTCCGCTGCACGAGAATCCGGCTACGCGCACAGCAATCCTGGCCGGCGTTGTCGAACACCCCGGCCGGGGCGCTGGCCGCGGCAAGCTCCAGGTCGCAGTCGTCGAAGACGATATTGGCGCTTTTTCCACCGAGTTCCAGCGTGACTCGCTTGACCTGTGCCGAGGCCGCTGCCATCACCCTCGTACCGACCTTCGTGGAACCGGTGAAGACGATCTTGCGCACATCGGGGTGACCGGTCAATCGCTCCCCGACCACGGCTCCCCGGCCCGGCAACACCTGGAACAGGTCCGGCGGCAGCCCGGCCTCGACCGAGAGCTGCCCGAGCCGGATCGCGGTCAGCGGCGTCCACTCCGCCGGTTTGAGCAGCACGGCATTGCCGGCGGCGAGCGCCGGGGCGAAACCCCAGGCCGCAATCGTCATCGGGAAATTCCACGGGGTGATGACAGCGATCACTCCGATCGGCTCGTGGAATGTCACATCGACTCCACCGGCGACGGGGATCTGCTTGCCGGACAGCCTTTCCGGGGTGGCCGAGTAGAACTGCAGCACATCGCGGACGTGGCCTGCCTCCCACTCCGCCGAACAGATGGGATGGCCGGAGTTGGCCACCTCCAGCGCAGCCAGTTCCGCGACGTGCGCATCGACGGTCGCGGCGAAGTCCCGCAATACAGCGGCACGCTCGGCCGGCGCACTGGCTGCCCAGCGTTTCTGGGCGATCACGGCTCGGGCCACGGCGTCATCGACCGCGGCTACGTCGAGAAGTTCGACGGTGCGCAGCACCTGTTCGGTCGCCGGGTTGATCAGCTCGAAAGTGTTCAATTCGCCCTTCCTGTCGCATAATCCCTCGCCGCCTGAACCAGACCCGCGAACAGCCGCAGGTCGGCGAGGGTCTCCTCGGGGTGCCACTGCACGGCCACCACGAAATCCGGTCCGGGCATCTCCACCGCTTCGATCACGCCATCGCTGATCGCGCTGACCACGAGTCCGTCCGCCAACCGTTCGATCCCCTGATGGTGATAACAGCGGGCCTGCACGCCGGGCCCGAGCAGACCGGCCAGCCTGCTGCCATCCGTGATGCGGACCGTGGACGCACCGAACACCGCATCGCCGGGCCGGTGGCCGCCATGGCCGATGATGTCGGGCAGATGCTGGACCAGGGTTCCGCCGAGCGCGACATTGAGCACCTGCGCGCCGCGGCAGATACCGAGCACCGGCATACGCCGGCGCAACGCCTCCGCGAGTAGGGCGAACTCCCACTCATCCCGGTCTCGGGCGGGTTCGTCGGTGGCCGGATGGGGCTGGTGCCCGTAGGCCGCCGGGTCGACGTCTCTGCCGCCGGTGATCACCAGTCCGTCGATACCCTCGAGCATCCGGGTCGCGATCCGGGCGTCGACGGGCTGGGGCGGCAGCAACCCGGCGATTCCGCCGGCCAGGGTGATCCCGTCGAGGTAGACGCCGGGCAGGAAACTGGCGTCTACGTCCCAAACTCCGCTGCGGGCGCGCTGGCGGTAGGTGGTCAGACCCACCACGGGCCGGGCGGCGGGATCAGAAACGTTCAAAACCCCGAACTCTCTCCCAATCGGTGACTGAGGCATTGAACGCGGCGACTTCCACCCGGGCATTGTTGAGGTAGTGCTCGACCACCTCGTCGCCGAACGCCGCACGGGCCACCGCCGACCGTCCGAAGATCTCGGCAGCCTCGGCCAGCGTGGTGGGCAGGCGCTGGGCGTTGCTGGTATAAGCG
>JAHZJY010000243.1 GCA_022600695.1 Actinomycetes bacterium
GCCGGCGCGGGCCAGCCGGTACATGCGATGTACGCCACCCCGGAGTTTTGGAAACTCGACGGTCAGACCGCTACCGAGTGGACTCTGAACTGGGCCCGCCGCCTCATTGAGAACGCCCCGCGCCCGCCGCACGGTTGAAGCGGTGCGGGCCCGGCGCGGTGATTTGGTTCTGGCCGGTAGTGCGCCTAACATTAAGAAGAAAATAAGACTCAGAAAATGGCGTTTGGGGATCTCTCGGATCGCCTGGGCGGTGAAATTTGCTCGTCCCGACTGTGGCGGCCCGATTCTCTGTACGATCTGTGAGGCTCGGATCGGGTACGGCGGACCGGTGGCGCCCCGCAGGGCTGCCGAACCCCGGGTAAACGGGGGGCCGATACGACTGCGTTCTGACAGGAGACTGGTATGCCGTTCCACAACCCGTTCATCAAGGACGGGCGGATAACCTTCCCCGAGGGCGCGAGCCTGGTCCGCCACGTCGAGCGGTGGGCGAAGGTCCGTGGCGACAAGCTGGCCTACCGATTCCTGGACTTCTCCACCGAGCGTGACGGGATAGCGCGGGAACTGCGCTGGAATGAGTTCGGAACCCGCAACCGCGCCGTCGGCGCGCGTCTGCAGCAGGTCACCGAACCCGGTGATCGGGTCGCGATCCTGTGTCCGCAGAACCTGGACTACCTCGTCGCGTTCTTCGGCACGTTGTACTCCGGACGGATCGCGGTTCCGCTGTTCGACCCGGCCGAGCCCGGCCACGTCGGTCGCCTGCACGCCGTGCTCGACGATTGCCGGCCCGCGGCGATCCTGACCACCACCGAGTCCGCCGAGGGGGTGCGAAAGTTCTTCCGCACCCGTCCGGCCAAGGAACGGCCACGGGTCATCGCCGTCGACGCGGTACCCGACGAGGTCGGCGCGACCTGGGAGCACGTGGAGACCGTCAACGAGGACACCATCGCCTACCTGCAGTACACCTCCGGATCCACCCGGACCCCGACCGGAGTGCAGATCACCCATCTCAATCTGGCCACCAATGTCGTGCAGGTGATCGAGGCACTCGAGGGCGAGGAGGCCGACCGGGGTGTGTCCTGGCTGCCGTTCTTCCATGATATGGGCCTGGTCACGGCGCTGCTGCCGTCGTTGATCGGCCACTACTTCACCTTCATGACACCGGCCGCGTTCGTTCGCCGCCCGATCCGCTGGATGCGTGAGATCGCCCGGCAGCCGGGAGACACCGGCGGAACCATCTCGGTGGCCCCGAACTTCGCCTTCGACCACGCCGCGGCCCGCGGTCTGCCGAAGGAGGACGAGGAGCCGCTGGACCTGTCCAACGTCAAGGCCATCCTCAACGGCAGCGAGCCGATCTCGGCGGCGACCGTGGCGCGATTCAACGCGGCGTTCGGCCCGCTCGGTTTCCAGCCCAAGGCCATCAAGCCGTCCTACGGTCTGGCCGAGGCCACCCTCTTCGTCTCGACCACGCCGTCGGCGGAGGAGCCGACCATCATCTCCGTCGACCGCGACGAATTGAATGCCGGCCGATTCGTGCCGGTGCCCGACGATTCCCCCAAAGCGGTCGCCCAGGCCGGCGCGGGCAGGGTGGGTGTCGGCGAGTGGGCCGCCATCGTGGACTACGACACCGCCAGCGAACTACCGGACGGCGGGATCGGCGAGATCTGGATCAGCGGTCAGAACATGGGCTCCGGCTATTGGAACAAGCCGGAGAAAACCGTCGAGACATTCCAGAACACCCTGAAGTCCAGGACCAGCCCCAGCCACGCCGAGGGCGCCGCCGATGACGCAACCTGGGTGCGCACCGGCGACCTCGGCGCCTACCACGACGGTGAGCTGTACATCACCGGCCGCACCAAGGATCTGGTGATCATTGACGGTCGCAACCATTATCCGCAGGATCTGGAGTATTCCGCGCAGGAGGCCAGCAAGGCGGTGCGTACCGGTTTCGCGGCTGCCTTCTCGGTGCCCGCCAATCAGTTGCCCGACGAGGTGTTCGCCGATGCCCACGCCGGCATCAAACGGGACGCGAATGACACCTCGGAGCAACTGGTGATCGTCGCCGAGCGGGCGGCCGGCGCGAACAAGATGGATATCAGTCAGGTTGCCGACGCCATTCGCGCGGCCATCGCGGTGCGCCACGGTGTCACCGTGCGCGACGTCCTGCTGACACCGGCCGGCGCTATCCCGCGCACCTCGAGCGGCAAGATCGGCCGGCGTGCCTGCCGGTCGGCCTACCTGGACGGCAGCCTCCGTTCCGGGAAGATGGCCAACGCTTTCCCGGACGAGGCGGACTGATCACGAAAGGCCCTATGTCCCAGTCAGATAACCCGTCCCAGTCAGATAACCCCGGCCCCCGCTCGGACGAGATCGTCATTGCGCCCGAGCGGGAACTGACCGCTCCGCGTACCGATATGTCGGTTCCGCAGATGCGCGAATGGCTGCGCAACTGGGTCGCCAACGCCACCGGCCAGTCCGCGGGCACGATCGACGAGTCGGTCCCGATGGTCGAACTCGGGCTCTCCTCCCGTGACGCGGTCGCGATGGCCAGCGATATCGAGGATCTCACCGGGGTCACCCTGACGGCGACGGTGGCCTTCCGGCACCCGACCATTGAAGCCCTGGCTACGGTCATCGTCGAGGGTGAGCCGGAATCGGATGCCGACGCCGCCCTCGACGGCGAGGATTGGACCCGGATCCGCGATGTCGAGGACATCGCGATCGTCGGCCTGGGGACCCGGTTCCCCGGCGATATGAACACCCCCGACCAGATGTGGCAGGCCCTGCTGGAGGGCCGCGACGGCATCACCGACCTGCCGGAGGGGCGCTGGGCGGAGTTCATGGATGAGCCGCGCCTGGCCGAGCGGATCGCCAGGGCCCGAACCCGGGGCGGGTACCTCACCGATATCAAGGGTTTCGACGCCGAGTTCTTCGCGCTGTCGAAGATGGAGGCCGACAATATCGATCCGCAGCAGCGGATGGCACTCGAACTGACCTGGGAGGCGCTGGAGAACGCCCGTATCCCGGCTTCGGCCCTGCGTGGGAAGAGCGTCGGGGTCTTCGTCGGCAGTTCCACCAATGACTACAGCTATCTGGCGATGATGGACCCGCGCACGGCGCACCCGTACGCCATCACCGGGACGGCCAGTTCGATCATCGCCAACCGGGTGTCGTACTTCTACGATTTCCGCGGACCGTCGGTGGCCGTCGACACGGCGTGCTCATCATCGCTGGTCGCCGTGCACTCCGGTGTGCAGGCACTGCGCGCCGGCGAGGCCGATGTGGTGCTCGCCGGCGGGGTCAACGCCCTGGTAACCCCGGCGGTGACCCTGGGATTCGACGAGGTCGGCGGGGTGCTGGCACCGGACGGTCGGATCAAGTCGTTCTCCGCTGACGCCGACGGCTACGCCCGGTCGGAGGGCGGCGGCATGCTGGTTCTCAAGCGGTTGTCCGATGCCCGACGCGACGGCGACGAGATTTTCGCCGTCATCGCCGGCAGTGCGGTCAACCACGACGGCCGATCCAACGGCATGCTCGCCCCGAATCCCGACGCCCAGGCCGACGTGCTGCGCCGGGCCTATCGTGATGCCGGGATCAACCCGCGCACAGTCGACTACGTCGAGGCGCACGGCACCGGCACCATCCTCGGCGACCCGATCGAGGCGGATGCGCTCGGCCGGGTGGTCGGCCGTGGCCGGGCCGCCGATCAGCCCGCGCTGCTCGGCGCGGTCAAATCCAATGTCGGCCACCTCGAGTCGGCAGCCGGGGCGGCGAGCTTGGCCAAGGTGGCACTGTCGTTGCACAACAACCGGATTCCGCCGTCGATCAACTATGCCGGACCCAACCCCTATATCGACTTCGACGGGGTGCGCCTCAAGGTGGCCGATACGGTTACCGAATGGCCGCGTTACAGCGGCCACGCCATCGCCGGGGTCTCGGGATTCGGCTTCGGCGGGGCCAACGCCCACCTGGTGTTGCGCGAGGTGCTGCCGGAGGATCTGTCGGAGCCGGAGCCCGCACGGGAGAGCGCCGGGGACCACCAGGAGCCATCCGAGGCCGACGCCGTCTTCGTCGGCGGGGTCCGGATGGACGAGTACGGGGAGTTCACGCCGGACGAGGAGTCCGGCGAAGGCCACGGTGCGGGCTACGGCGAGGTCGCCCACCACGCCGACGACGGCGAGGTCGCCCTGCCCGGACTGACCGACGAGGCGGTGCGCCTGCTGGAGACCGCCCGCGCGGAGTGGGGCGCCGCTGAAAAACCCGTACCGGTTGTACCGCTGGCGGTTTCGGGTTTCATCACCTCACGTAAGCGGTCGGCCGCGGCCGAACTGGCCGACTGGATCGACAGTCCGGCCGGTCGGGCATCTTCGCTGGAATCGATCGGCCGGGCGCTGTCCCGGCGGAACCACGGCCGTTCCCGCGCGGTGGTGATGGCCCATGGCCACGACGAGGCGGTCAAGGGTCTGCGAGCGATCGCCGACGGTAAGGGCAGTCCGCTGGTGTACAGCGCGGACGGACCGGTGAGTAACGGCCCGGTGTGGGTGCTGGCCGGTTTCGGCGCGCAGCACCGCAAGATGGGCAAAAGCCTCTATCTGCGCGACGAGGTGTTCGCGGACTGGATCAACAAGGTGGACAGTCTGATTCAGGATGAACGCGGTTACTCGATCCTCGAGCTGATTCTCGACGACTCGGTCGATTACACCGACGAGACCTGCGAGTACCCGATCGAGGTGGTGCAGCTGGTGATCTTCGCGATCCAGATCGCCCTCGGTGAACTGCTGAAATATCACGGCGCGAAACCCGCTGCCGTGGTGGGGCAGTCATTGGGCGAGGCGGCCGCCGCGTACTTCGCCGGCGGGCTGTCGCTGGCCGACGCCACCCGTGCCATCTGTGCCCGCTCGCACCTGATGGGCGAGGGCGAGGCGATGCTGTTCGGGGAGTACATCCGGCTGATGGCGCTGGTCGAATACTCGGCCGACGAGATCCGGGACGTCTTCTCGGATTTCCCCGACCTCGAGGTGTGCGTCTACGCCGCTCCGACCCAGACCGTGATCGGTGGTCCGCCGGCTCAGGTGGACGCGATCATCGAGCGCTGCGAGGCCGAAGGGAGGTTCGCCCGGAAGTTCCAGACCAAGGGTGCCAGCCACACCACCCAGATGGATCCGCTGCTGGGAGAGCTCGCGGCGGAACTGCAGGGGGTCGAAGCCCGGCCGTTGACCATCGGCTATTTCTCCACCGTGCACGAGGGCGGCTACATCCGCCCCGGTGAGGCCATCCACGACGTCGACTACTGGAAGAAGGGGTTGCGCCACAGCGTGTACTTCACCCACGGTATCCGCAACGCCGTGGACAACGGCCACACCACATTCGTGGAACTGGCGCCGAACCCGGTGGCGCTGATGCAGGCCGGGTTGACGACCGCCGCGGCAGGTCTGCACGACGGACAGTTGATCGCCACCCTGGCCCGCAAGCAGGACGAGGTCGAGTCCATGCTCGCGGCCATGGCGCAGCTCTACGTCTACGGTCACGATCTGGACTTCCGCACGTTGTTCCGGCCCGCGGCCGCGCCGGAGGACTTCGCCGACATCCCGCCGACCCGGTTCAGGCGGAAGGAGCACTGGCTCAACGCGCGGTTCTCCGCCGACGGTTCAGCATTGATCCCCGGCACCCATGTGGCGACGCCGGACGGCCGACATGTGTGGGAGTACGCTGCCGCCGAGCCGACTGATCTGGCTGCTCTCGTGAAAGCTGCTGCAGCGCAGGTACTTCCGGATGCCACGCTGATCGCCGCCGAGCAGCGTGCGGTACCCGGTGAGGGTGCACGGCTGGTCACCACCCTGGCCCGGCACCCCGGCGGGGCCTCGGTCCAGGTGCACGCCCGTATCGACGAGTCCTTCACGCTGGTTTACGACGCGATCGTCAGCCGGGGCGGCGCGGCCTCGGCACTGCCCGCCGCTGTCGCAACCGGGGTCGCGGTCGCGGTGGATCCGGTTGTCACCGAAGGGGAACCGGAACCCGCCGATGACGCGGCCATCTTGCACGACAACCTCGCCGCCGGGGTGGGCGTGGCGGCGAGTCTGGGTAAGTGGTCGCCGGATTCCGGCGAAAGCGTGCACGACCGGCTGTCGACGATCGTCGGCAGCGCGATGGGTTACGAGCCCGAGGACCTGCCCTGGGAGGTGCCGCTGATCGAGCTCGGCCTGGATTCGCTGATGGCGGTCCGGATCAAGAACCGGGTCGAATACGACTTCGACCTGCCGCCGATTCAGCTGACCGCGGTCCGTGACGCGAACCTGTACGCCGTCGAGAAGCTCATCCAGTATGCGATCGAGAACCGCGAGGCGGTCACGGAGTTGGCCGAGCATCAAAAGGGCATGACGGCGGAGGAGATCGCGGCCGAACAGGCCAGAATCGCCTCGGGTGAGATTCCCCCGGAACTGGCCGAGAAACTCGCCGCCAAACATCCCGAAGCCCACGCCGATATCCCGCCACCGCCGACGAATCCGGCCGGACCGGCGGGACCGGCCGTGCCGCCCCCGCCCACGGACCCGGCCGGGCCGTCCGCGGGTCCTCCCGATGCCGCGCCCGGCGCCCTGTCCCAACATGCCGTCGTCGAGGCGCTGGGTACCGACGTCCCACCACGCGAGGCCGCAGAGCGGGTGACGTTCGCGACCTGGGCGATCGTCACCGGCAAGTCCCCGGGCGGCATCTTCAACGAGCTGCCCGGCATCGACGACGACACCGCGGCCAAGATCGCCCAGCGGCTCACCGAACGGTGTGAGGGTCCGATCACCGCCGAGCAGGTGACCACCGCAGCCACCATCGAGGAGCTCGCGACCACCGTGCGCGAGTATCTCGAAGCCGGCGAACTCGACGGTTTCGTACGAACCATCAGGGCGCCCAAAGAAGGCTCGCACCGGATACCGGTGTTCGTGTTCCATCCAGCGGGCGGCTCCACGGTGGTCTACGAACCGCTGCTCAAGCGACTGCCGGCCGACACCCCGATGTACGGGCTGGAGAGAGTGGACGGTTCGATCGAGGAGCGGGCCGCCGAGTATGTGCCGAAGCTTCTCGAATTGGGCGGTAACGGGCCGTTCGTCCTCATCGGCTGGTCCCTCGGCGGGGTGCTGGCCTACGCCTGCGGAATCGGGCTCACCAGGGCTGGTGCCGACGTGCCGTTCGTCGGCCTCATCGACACCGTGCGTGCCGGTGAGGAGATCCCGCAGACCTCCGAGGAGGTCCGGGCCCGCTGGGACCGCTACGCGTTGTTCGCTCAGCGGACCTTCAATGTCGAGATCCCCGAGATTCCGTACGACAAACTCGAGGTCCTCGACGATGCCGGGCAGGTGGAATTCGTGCTCAACGCGGTCAAGGACGCCGGGGTCGACATCCCCGGCGGCATCATCGAGCACCAGCGCACGTCCTATCTGGACAACCGCGCCATCGACACCGCCCAGATCGAGCCCTACGGCGGGCACGTGACGCTGTACATGGCCGACCGGTACCACGATGACGCCATCATGTTCGAGCCCCGGTACGGCACCCGCAAGCCCGATGGCGGTTGGGGCGAGTTCGTCGACGACCTGGAGGTGGTGCCGATCGGGGGCGAGCACATCCAGGTCATCGACGAGCCGTACATTTCCAAGGTGGGTGCTCACCTCAGCGAGGCCATCAATCAGATCCAGAGCGAGCAGAAGTGAATCAGGACACGTGACCAATAAGTCCACCGCGGAGCTGCTGGCCGAACTGCGCGAGAAACTCGAGCTGGCCAACGAACCCGGCGGTGAGGCGGCCGCCGCCAAGCGTGATAAGCGCGGCGTCCCCAGCGCCCGGGCCCGAATTCACGAGCTGGTCGACCCGGGCAGCTTCCTCGAGATCGGTGCCCTGGCCCGCACGCCGGGCGATGCGAACGCGCTCTACGGCGACGGTGTGGTGACCGGCCACGGCACCATCAACGGCCGGCCGGTGGGCGTCTTCTCCCACGATCAGACGGTGTTCGGCGGATCGGTCGGGGAGATGTTCGGTCGCAAGGTGGCGAAGCTGATGGAGTGGGTCGCCATGGTCGGCTGCCCGATCATCGGTATCAACGATTCCGGTGGCGCCCGTATCCAGGACGCCGTGACGTCACTGGCCTGGTACGCGGAACTCGGCCGCCGCCACGAGTTGCTCTCCGGGGTGGTCCCGCAAATTTCGATCATTCTGGGCAAGTGCGCCGGGGGCGCGGTCTATTCGCCCATCCAGACCGATCTGGTGGTGGCCGTTCGCGATCAGGGCTACATGTTCGTTACCGGGCCCGATGTCATCAAGGATGTCACCGGAGAGGACGTCAGCCTCGACGAGCTCGGCGGCGCCGACTACCAGGCCCGCTACGGCAATATCCACCAGGTGGTCGACTCCGAGAAAGCGGCCTTCACCTACGTGCGGGAGTTCCTTGAGTTCCTGCCGCCCAACACCTTCGACGATGCCCCGGTGGTCAACCCGGGCCTCGAGCCGGAGATCACCCCGCACGACCTCGAACTCGACAGCATCGTGCCGGATGCCGACAACTCGGCCTATGACATGCACGAGATCCTGATCCGGATCTTCGACGACGGGGATTTCCTCGATGTCGCCGCCCAGGCCGGCCAGGCCCTCATCACCGGTTTCGCCCGCGTCGACGGCCGGCCGGTCGGTGTGGTGGCCAACCAGCCGATGCACATGTCGGGAGCCATCGACAACGAGGCCTCCGACAAGGCGGCCCGGTTCGTCCGGTTCTGCGATTCGTTCAACACCCCACTGGTGTTCGTCGTCGACACCCCGGGCTTCCTGCCCGGTGTCGAGCAGGAGAAGAACGGCATCATCAAACGCGGCGGGCGTTTCCTCTACTCGGTGGTGGAAGCCGACGTGCCGAAGGTGACGTTGACCATCCGCAAGTCCTACGGCGGCGCGTACGCCGTGATGGGCTCCAAACAGCTCACCGCCGATCTCAACTTCGCCTGGCCGACCGCGCGTATCGCGGTGATCGGCGCCGAGGGCGCCGCGCAGCTGCTGGTCAAACGCTTCCCCGATCCGACTGCCCCCGAGGTGCAGAAGATCCGGGCCGATTTCATCGAGGGCTACAACCTCAACATGGCGATTCCCTATATCGCCGCCGAGCGCGGATTCATCGATGCCGTCATCGAACCGCACCAGACCCGGCTGCTGCTGCGGAAATCCATGCGGCTGTTGCGGGACAAGCAGATTCAGCGCGTTCAGCGTAAACACGGCCTGATCCCGATCTGATGGCAGGCGATCCGCAGGCCGCCGATGGGCCCAGGCTGTACATCTTCCCGCACACCGGCGGCTCGGCGGATTTCTATGTGCCGTTCGCCAGGGCGTTCACCGGTGGCACGAAATGCGTGGCGGTCCAGTATCCGGGCAAGCGTGCCGGCCGCGACCTGTCGCAGTATACGAGCATCCCGGATCTCGCCGACCGGCTCTGCACGATGTTGAAGCCGGCCGAGCCGCAGTCGGGCCCGGTGGCGTTCTTCGGCCACAGCATGGGCGCTCTGCTGGCCTTCGAAGTGGCACTTCGTTACGAACAGGCCGGCAATCCGATCGCCGCGCTCTTCGTGTCGGCCAGTGCCGCCCCGGGTCGGTGGCCCCGCCGCGCTGAGCTGGCGGGTTCGGATCAACAACTGCTGAGCCTGATCAGCGATGTCACCGGTGCCAACCCGGAGTTCCTCAACAACGACCAGTTCGCCGCCACCCTGCTGCCGACACTGCGTGGTCTCAAGGCCGTGGCGGCCTATGACCGCGAGCCGGAGGCGGTGGTCTCGTGCCCGATCCACGCGATGATGGCCGAGGACGATGAATTGGCCACCGCCGAGTCGGTGACCCCGTGGGAGCGGCGCACCACCGCGGCATTCGACCTCACGGTGTTTCCCGGTGGCCACTTCTACATCAACACCA
>JAHZJY010000244.1 GCA_022600695.1 Actinomycetes bacterium
CCGTGAGCGCGGCGATCGTTGACTGGTCCTATCTGTACGCCGACAAGACCCTGGCGGATTTCCGCGCTCTGCAGGCCGCCGCCAAGGCCGGGGAGATCGAAGTTGCGGCCGACCCGCTTCGGTAGGAGTTATCCACAACGGCGTTTCCATCCCCAGTTGCTGGTCGTGGGGGTGATCGTGTCGGTCGGGCGACATAGAATTCGAACATGTTTTCGACTACGGTATCCGGGGCGATCGAGCAGATCGACGAGGCCCTCGATGTGCTGGCCGGGGTGGACCTGGCCACCCTCGGTGCCGAGGATCTGATCCGGCTGGCCGGACGCTGCGAAACCCTGGCCCGCCGCCAGGCCGTGCTCGGCGGTGACATCGCCGTCGAGGTCAGCCGCCGCGAGATCAGTGCCCTGGGCGGGGCCCCGCACAAGGTGCTGGCCGACTGGCTGCGGATCACCCCCGCCGAAGCCCGACGCCGGGGAACCCTGGCCGAACCGCTGGCCCCGCGCACCAGCCTGACCGGGCAGCCCCTGCCGCCGCGCCAGCCCGCGACCGCCGCCGCCTGGCGGGCCGGGGACCTCGACGTCGAGCACGTGCGGGTCATCGCCCGCTTCCTGGCAGAATTGCCCTGCGCGGTCGGCCCCGCCCAGCGGGAATGGGCCGAAACTGTGCTGGCCGGCCACGCCCGCGACCTGCGCCCCGACCAACTCGCCAGACTCGCCCAGAAACTCGCCCTGATCCTCAACCCCGACGGAACCTTCACCGACACCGACCGGGCCGCCCGCCGCGGATTCAGCTGGGGACCCCAACAGGCCAACGGGATGAGCCATGGCCGACTGTGCGCCACCCCGGCGCTGCGCGCCGAGATCGACGCCCTGTTCGCCAAATTCGCCGCACCCGGGCGCTGCAACCCGGCCGACCAGACACCCCTGATCGACGGCGACCCCACCCAGGCCCGCATCGACGCCGACACCCGCACCCACGCCCAACGCCAACACGACGCCCTCTCAGCGGTCATGCGCAGCCTGCTCGGAAACCCGAAACTAGGCCAGCACAACGGCCTGCCCGTCACCGTCATCGTCTCGGCGAGCATCCAAGACCTGCATGACGCCGCCGGTGTCGGCATCACCGCCGCCGGCACCTGCCTTCCGATCCCCGACCTCATCCGGATGGCCAGCCACAGCTACCACTACCTGTCCCTGTTCGACAAAGCCACCGGACGCGCCCTGTGGCTGGGCCGAACCAAACGCATCGCCAGCGCCGACCAACGCATCGTCCTGCACGAACGCGACCGCGGCTGCACCTTCCCCGGCTGCACCGTGCCCGGCTACGACTGCCAGGCCCACCACGCCAACCGGGACTGGGCCGACGGCGGACACACCAACATCGATGAGCTTGCCTTCAGCTGCGGCCCCCACAACCGCCTCGTCAAACCCGGCGGCTGGACCACCCGCAAGCACCGAAACGGCACCACCGAATGGATACCCCCACCCCACCTCCCCCTGCGCGGCGGCACCAACACCTACCACCACCCCGAACGACTCCTCGGGGACGGAACCGACGCGGCCTGACCACGCGATGGAATACGGAATTCGTCGGTATCCGCAGCGTAATGGTTGCTCTCACCGCTAGACGGGAATCTCGAGCACAACGTCACCGGGCCTCTTATCCGGGCGCAGACCGCGCCAACTGGAATGCCGAAGCCGGCCCGCGGGCGTTATCTCGCCGTAGCGCACCTCGCCGACCAACTCTGGCCGAACGAAGGTGACACCCTTGGCCTCCCTACCGAGAAGTGCAGGGTGGAAGGGGGATTCACTGGTTCGCAGCGGCGACAAGATGGATTCGAGCGTGGCCCGGTCCTGCTCGGTGAAACCCGTTCCAACCCGGCCGATGAACCGTAGGCCACCCGCATCGGGAATACCGAGCAACAGCGCACCAATACCGCCACCCCCTCCATTCTTCCCGGCGCACCAACCGCCGATCACCGCATCCTGGGTATTCCAGTTCTTGTCCTTGACCCACGTCGGAGAACGGCGTCCGGGCCGGTAAGTGGAATCCCACTTCTTGGCTACCACGCCCTCCCACCGTCGCCTGCGGGAAAAAGCCAAGGCCTCGGCACCGTCACCGTCGATCAGTTTCGGAACAGTCAAACCCGTTGCTGAAGATAATGTTTCAAGCAATCGACGCCGGTCGCGGTACGTCACCGTCACCAGCGAGCGACCATCCAGATGGAGCATGTCGAACGCCCAGAACTCGACTTCAGCACCGCGTGTGCGACTCTGCAACTCGCTGAAACTCGGCACACCGCGGGAATCGATCGCCACCACCTCACCATCGAGGATGACGTGGTGATCGTCCAGATCGGCGGCAAGGGCCTGCAATTGCGGATACTCCGCCGTCACGTCGCGGCCGTTGCGGGTTTGCAGCCGCAGGCGACCCGCATCAGCTTCGACCAGCATCCGGTAACCGTCGAACTTGCCCTCGAACGCCCATTGCTCAGCGGTGAAGCCGTCCACCGATCCGGCAGTCGCCAGCATCGGCGCGAAGTCCCGCACATGAACCGCCGAACGGTCTTCCATCCGGTGGGCCAGCCACTGGTCCCCGTCGGTCTGGATCAATGCGAACCGTCCGTTGAGTCGACCGCCGTGCAGATCGACGACCACCTGGCCGCCGTGGCCGCCCGCACCGTGCGGGGCGACGTGGAACTTCTCGGTCTCATAGCTGCCGGCGTCCCAGATGGTCACGGTCCCGGCGCCGTACTCGCCCGCCGGGATGGCGCCCTCGAAGGTGGCGTATTCCAACGGGTGATCCTCGGTTCGCACCGCCAGGCGGTTCTTCGATGGGGAGTCGGGCAGGTTCTTCGGCACCGCCCAAGACACCAGCACACCGTCGCGTTCAAGCCGGAAGTCGTAGTGCAACCGCCGGGCGCGGTGTTCCTGGATGACGAAGCGGTTGTTGTCGCCGGTGACCTGCCTCGTGGACACCGGGGGTACAGGTTCGGGTGTCTTGGTCGCATCCCGCATGCCACGGTAGGCGCTGAGTCGGTCGGGGGGTGCCTTCTTCGAGGGCACGTCCAATCCGGCCAGGAGGTCGCCGTCGCACTGAACTCTGGCCAGGACCTCGTCGTACCGCAACTGCCGGAGGCCCGGATCGGCGATCTCATCCCAGGTTCGCGGCGCGGCGACGGTCGGATGTGGCCGGCCGCGAAGCGAATACGGCGCGATGGTGGTCTTCGCCGCGTTGTTCTGGCTCCAGTCCAGAAGGACCTTGCCGGCCCGCAGGCTTTTGGTCATGGTCGCGGTGACCAACGCCGGCAGGCTCCCCTCGAGTTCTGCGGCCACCCGCCGGGCCAGCGCCACCGCCGCGGCGCTGCCGACAGGTTCGGCCAGCGGCGCGTACAAGTGCAGGCCCTTGCTCCCACTGGTGAGCGGATAGACCCTCACGCCGATGTCGTCCATCAACTCGCGCACGGCGTGAGCCACCTCGGCCAGCTGCGCCATCCCCACCCCCTCCCCGGGATCGAGGTCGAACACCAGCCGGTCAGCCGGGCCGGGCTTACCGTCCGGCCCGAAACGCCATTGCGGTACATGCACTTCCAGCGCAGCCTGCTGGGCGATCCAGGCCAACCCGACCGGACTGTCGATGATCGGGTAGACGGTGGCGCCGGCACGATGCACCATGACGCCGCGGCTCAACCAGTCCGGAGCCGACTTCGCCAGGCGCTTCTCGAAGAACGACGCCTGCTCGACTCCGTTCGGCCAACGTTTTCGGGTGGCCGGCCGCCCGGTGACATACGGCAGCATCACTCCGGCGATGCTCGTGTAGTACCGGAACACGTCGGCCTTGGTGGTTCCGGTGGCCGGATAGAGGACCTTGTCGGGGTTGCTCAAGGTGACCATCGGTCCCGTCGTCGCGCCCGGCGGCCACACCTCGATCACCGCTCCAACGTATTACGCGCTGCTAGGTTGGAACGGTGATCAGGATTTCCGTGGCCGGCATACTCGCGGTCGCGGTGCTCACCGCACCCGCTGCGGGCGCCGATCCGGCGGACCTCGAGCCGTATTGCACGGGCGGGCAGGAGCCCACCACCGGTGAATGCCTACCCCAACCCGGCGATGTCTATACCGACAATGCCCCCGGCGCGGACCCGAACGTTCCCCTGGGCGTCGACCCGGAGTCCGTCCCCGCGGTCTGACCAGATCGATCTGGGCATACTGGACTCATGCGGGCCATCTGGAAGGGTTCGATCGCCTTCGGCCTGGTCAACGTCCCGGTGAAGGTATACAGCGCCACCGAGGACCACGACCTCAAGTTCCACCAGGTGCACGCGAAGGACAACGGCCGCATCCGATATCGACGGGTCTGCGACGAGTGCGGCGAGATCGTGGAGTACCGCGATATCGCGAAGGCCTACGAGTCCGACACCGGCCAGACCGTAGTGATCACCGAGGAGGACATCGCCACTCTGCCCGAAGAGCACAGCCGCGAGATCGAGGTACTGGAGTTCGTCCCGGCGGGCGATATCGATCCACTGCTGTACGACCGTAGCTACTATCTGGAGCCGGATGGCAAATCGCCGAAATCCTATGTGCTGCTTGCCAAAGCGCTCAGCGAGACCGACCGGGTCGCGATCGTGCACTTCGCGCTGCGCAACAAGACCAGGCTGGCCGCACTACGGGTGAGAACATTCTCCGGTCGCAACGTGCTGGTGGTGCACACGCTGCTGTGGCCCGACGAGGTCCGCGTACCAGACTTTCCAAGCCTGCAGACCGATGTCGAGATACGGGCCACTGAGCTCACGATGGCCGGCCAGGTGCTGGAGTCGATGGCCGACGACTTCCACCCGGAGAGGTACACCGATACCTATCAGCAGCAGCTCGCCGAGCTCGTCGAGTCCAAGCTGACCGGCGGACACGCGTTCACGAACCCCGAGTCGACAGCCTCGCCCGACGAAACCGAGGACGTCTCCGATCTGTTGGCCCGGCTGGAGGCCAGCGTCCGGCGGCGCCGCGAGCATGCCGCCGAAACAGCCCCGGGCAGGACCATCCCGACCAAAAAGTAGAACGTGTTACAACTCTCTTGTTACGGTAGGCCGGACGAGGGAGCGCAGGTGATCCTGGACAGATTCCGCCTCGACGGACAAGTCGCCGTAGTGACCGGAGCCGGACGCGGGCTCGGCGCGGCGATCGCGCTCGCGTTCGCTGAAGTGGGCGCCGACGTCCTCATTTCCTCCCGCACCCGCTCCGAGCTGGAGACGGTGGCCGCCGAAATCGAAGCGGCCGGCCGCCGCGCCCACATCGTCGTCGCCGACCTGGCCCAACCGGACGCTACCGCGGAGCTGGCCGGAAACGCGGTGGAGGCCTTCGGCAGGCTCGACATCGTCGTCAACAATGTCGGCGGCAGCATGCCCAACACCCTGCTGACCACGAGTGTCAAGGAGATGCGCGACGCCTTCAGCTTCAACGTCTTGACCGCCCACGCCCTGACCGTGGCCGCCGTCCCGCTGATGCTCGAGCACTCCGGCGGGGGCAACATCATCAACATCAGCTCGACGATGGGACGCCTGGCGGGTCGAGGATTCGCCGCCTACAGCACCGCCAAGGCCGCACTGGCCCATTACACGCGGCTGACCGCACTCGACCTGTGCCCGCGAATCCGGGTCAATGCCATCGCTCCGGGGTCGATCACGACCTCCGCCCTGCAGATCGTCGCCGCCAATGACGCGCTGCGCGGGCCGATGGAGCAGGCCACCCCGATGCGCCGCCTCGGCGATCCGCTCGACATCTCAGCCGCCGCGGTGTACCTCGCCTCACCGGCGGGCAGCTTCCTCACCGGGAAGATGCTCGAAGTCGACGGCGGACTGACAGTTCCAAATCTCGACCTGCCCATCCCGGATCTCTAGGAGGAATCGCATGCCCATCCGCGTCGCACAGATCGGCACCGGCAACGTCGGCGCCCACGCGCTGCGTTCCGTGATCGCCAATCCCGATTACGAGCTCACCGCGGTGTGGGTCTCCTCTGATGCCAAAGCCGGCAGGGACGCCGCCGAGCTGGTGGGGCTGGACACCAAGACCGGTATCACCACCACAACCGATCTGGATGCGGTGCTGGCCACCAGACCGGACTGTGCGATCTACAACGCGATGGCCGACAACCGGCTGGTGGAGGCCCTCGAGGACTATCGGCGGATCCTGGCCGCCGGCGTGAACGTGGTGGGCAGCGGTCCGGTTTTCCTGCAGTGGCCCTGGCAGGTGATCCCCGACGAGATGATCAAACCCATTGAAGATGCCGCGCGGACGGGGAAGTCGAGCATCTTCGTCAACGGCATCGACCCCGGTTTCGCCAACGACCTGCTACCGCTGGCGCTGATGGGAACCTGTCAGAGCATCGAGCAGGTGCGCTGCATGGAGATCATCAACTACGACACCTACGACAGCGCCACGGTGATGTTCGACGTGATGGGCTTCGGTAAGCCGATGGATGAGATTCCCATGCTGTTGCAGCCCGGCGTTCTGAGTATCGGCTGGGGTTCGGTGGTGCGGCAGCTCGCCGCCGGAATGGGTGTCGAACTCGACGGCCTGGAAGAGATGTACGTCCGGGAACCGGCGCCGGAAGCCTTCGACATCGCCAGCGGACACATCCCGAAGGGCACAGCCGCAGCGCTGCGTTTCGAGGTGATCGGCATGGTCAAAGGGGCGCCGGCTGTCGTGCTCGAACATGTCACCCGGCTGCGCGATGACCTGTGCCCGGACTGGCCGCAGCCGGCGCAGGAGGGCGGCAACTACCGCATCGAGATCACCGGTGAACCCTGCTACGCGATGGATGTGTGCCTGTCCAGCCCAAACGGCGACCACAACCATGCGGGAGTGCTGGCCACCGCGACGCGTATCGTCAACGCCATCCCCGCCGTGGTCGCCGCCGATCCGGGCATCTGCACCACACTGGAACTGCCGCTGGTCACCGGTAAGGGGTTGTACGCCGCGCCCCGTTGACTCGGGGCAATCAGGACCGAGGAGGCAGCGGTGGGGACACTGCGCCGGACCGCTTTCCGGACCGCCACGGCCGCGTTACTGCTCCTGACGGCGGCCCCCGCGGCGGCCGCGCCGCCGGAGTGCACCGATGTCGGCATCAGCACCCGGGTCTGCACCACCGGGCCGGGGCACACCGCGATCACCACGACACCCGATCCGGCGTTGAGCGATCCGGGTCCCGGCTGGGGCTTCGGAACCCTGGGCATCCCGGCATTCGGCCTCGGAGGCGGCGGCGTCTGGGTCGGATTTTGACGCCGGACCGCAACCAGGTCCGGGTGAAACGGGGATGGACGCTGCTCGGCCCGGCCTTCGTCGCGGCCATCGCCTACGTCGACCCGGGAAATATCGCGGCCAACGTCAGCGCCGGCGCCGAGTTCGGCTTCCTGCTGGTGTGGGTGATCGTGGTGGCCAATGTGATGGCCGCGCTGGTGCAGTACCTGAGCGCGAAACTCGGCCTGGTGACCGGGCGCACGCTTCCCGAAGCGGTACGGGACCGGACCAGAACCTCGAGCCGGATCGCCTACTGGGTTCAGGCCGAACTGGTGGCCATCGCCACCGACGTGGCCGAGATCATCGGCGGCGCGATCGCGCTGTACCTGTTGTTCGACCTGCCCCTGATGGTCGGCGGCGTCATCACCGGCCTGGTGTCACTGGGGTTGCTGGCAATCGGCGACCGGCGCGGACAGCGGATGTTCGAACGCGTCATCACCGGTCTGCTGCTGGTCATCGCCATCGGCTTCCTGGCCAGCCTGGTGGTCAACGTGCCGCCGGCAGATGAGGTGGCCGGCGGGTTGGTCCCGAGATTCGACGGTGTGCAGAGCGTGCTGCTCGCCACCGCCATGTTGGGGGCGACGGTGATGCCCCACGCCGTCTATCTGCACTCCGGGCTGGCCCGCGACCGGCACGGCCATCCCGACCCCGGCCCGGTACGGGCGAGGCTGCTACGAGCGACGCGCTGGGATGTCGGAATCGCGATGCTGGTGGCCGGCAGTGTGAACCTTGCACTGCTGCTGGTGGCGGCCACCAACCTCCGTGGTCGCGAGGGCACCGACACCATCGAGGGCGCGCATGCGGCGGTCGGAGACGCCCTCGGGCCGGGGGTGGCACTGCTCTTCGCGATCGGCCTGCTGGCCTCCGGCCTGGCCTCGACATCAGTGGGCGCCTACGCCGGCGCGATGATCATGCAGGGCTTACTGCGACGGCGGTACTCGCTACTGCTGCGCCGCCTCGTCACCCTGGTCCCCGCCCTGCTGGTGCTCGCCAGCGGTGTGGACCCCACCCGTGCGCTGGTGTTGTCGCAGGTGGTGTTGTCCTTCGGCATCCCGTTCGCATTGGTGCCGCTGATCCGCCTGACCAGTGATCGGGCCCTGATGGGCGCGGATACCAACAGCAGGCTCATTACCGCGCTGGGCTGGTTGGTTGCCGCACTCATCTCGTTGCTGAACGTGGCGCTGATCTACCTGACGGTGGTCGGCTGAGACGCGGAGATTTGGGTCACATCCCCATCCGTACGTCCGGCCGCTACGAATGGCGAGTGTGGAAACTCCCGCGCTGTATCCCACCCGAGTGACTCATCTGCACCGGTCTCCGACTCGTCATTACGGCGAACATCGAAGCTACAGCTGGTACGTCGACATCGACGAGCTGCCCCGTTTGCCGTGGTGGATAAGGCCGTTCGCGCGGTTCGAGGCAGAAGACCATTTCCACGGTGCGCCGCAGGACACTCTGCGCCAACGAGTCGACGCCGTCCTGGCCCGCCAGGGTGTGTTCATACCGGGCGGCCGGGTCACCGCACTGCTGCTGCCCCGAGTTCTCGGCCGGTCGTTCAACCCCCTCAGTCTGTTCTGGTGCCACGACGCCTCGGGCGAATTGCGGTGCGTCGTCGCCGAGGTCCACAACGCCAAGGGCCAGCGCAGCGCCTTCGTGCTCCCGCCGGCCGAGGACGGCCCCGAGGCAGTCTCAACAGCGCTGCGCGGCGCACCGTTCGCCGAGGAGGACGGCTACTTCCTGGTTCGGGTTCCCCGACCGGCAGACACCGTGGACCTCACCGTGTCGCTGCATCGGGACAACCACGCCGCCCTCGTCGCCACCTGGCGGGGTGCGCGGCGTCGTGCCACCGCCGGCCAGGTCCTGCTGTTACAACTCACCCGGCCACTGGCCCCCCAGATGGCTCGACTCAGCCTGCGCGTCCAGTCCGTCATGCTGCGCTGGCGCGGGGTTCCGACCTCCCCCGCCCGCCGTCCGGAGCGCGTCGAGCGCACGACCGTCCCCACCTGGGGAGCACAGCGCCCCACGTGGGCACCATCGTGACTGATCTGCTTGACCGTCCGGTTACGCTTCGGATCGATGACACCGACAACGACGGATACGAGACGGTGACGACCACCGATCTCGACACGCTGCTGCGCAGGGTTTCCCAACGTGACGCGGAGGCGTTCACCGCCCTGTACGACGCCACGCGCTCCCGGGTCTACGGCATGGTCAGCCGGGTTCTCCGGGATCGCGGCTACAGCGAAGAGACCACCCAGGACGTCTACCTGCAAGTATGGCGAACAGCGGAAAGCTATGACCCGGCCTCCGGGAGCGCCCTGGCATGGCTGCTCACCCTTGCCCACCGCCGGGCAGTGGACCGGGTGCGCTCCGAACAAGCAGCCTCCCAGCGTCACTCGCGTTACGGTGCATCGACCGTCGAGCGGGAGACCGACCAGGTCATGGATGCGGTGATCTCCGGCGAGGAACGGCAGCGGGTCACGGCCTGCCTGGACAGACTGACCGGCGTTCAGCGCGAATGCATAGAACTGGCGTACTACCAGGGCCTGACCTACGTTCAGGTCTCCGAGCGGCTATCGGCGAATCTCGCGACGGTCAAATCGCGGATGCGCGATGCGCTGCGCGGTCTGCGGACCTGTCTGAGCGTGGGGTGACGACACGGCCATGACTGAGACCCACGACGATTTCCACGGCGGCGATCTGCTGGAACTGGCGGTGCCGTATGCGCTGCACGCGGTTTCCGACGCCGAGCGCGACGAGATCGAGGGCCGGCTCGCCGGCGCCGGCCTGCACGTCGCCGACGCCTTCTACGACGAGGTCCGCGCGGTGCGCGAGACCATGGCGGTGGTATCGGCGGTCAGCGCCGAGGAGCCGCCGGTTGACCTTCGGGCCAGGCTGCTGGCGACGGTTGCCGGGGACAACGTGCGAACCCTGCCGACGGCGCGGCCCGGCCGGCGTTGGCGGACAGCTCTCTTGTCGGCGGCGGCCGCGCTGGTGGTCGGGCTGGGCGCGGTCGGCGTCGGAATGTCACTGCGACCGCCCGCGCAGCAGCAGTCGACCGCACAGGAGGTGTTCTCCGCACCGGATGTACACACCGTCTACGGCGCGATCCCGGCCGGCGGCACCGCCACCGTGGTGTTCTCCCGGGACCGGAACGCCGGTGTGCTGGTGATGAACGATGTACCGCCGCCCTCCCCCGGCACGGTCTATCAGATGTGGCTGGTCAGCTCGACCGGCTCGACGTCCGCCGGGACCATGGACGCCGAAGCAGTCGCCCCTTCCACCACCGCGGTGCTCGACGATCTGGGCGACTCGACGAAACTGTCGTTCACCGTGGAACCCGGCACCGGGTCCACCCAGCCCACCGGCGCGGTGATCGCCGAACTGCCGCTGATCTGATCGCCGGGCACTGCCCGGGACGGTCATCGGGC
>JAHZJY010000245.1 GCA_022600695.1 Actinomycetes bacterium
CCGAAGGCAACTCCGAGTTAGGAGGCCTTCTTGGCGCCCCGAGCGGCACGCTTCGGGGTCTTCTTGGCGGAACCGTCGTCGTCGCCGGCCGAAGCGGCCGGAGCCTCGACAGCAGCCGGAGCCTCAACCACGGCAGCCACACGTGCGCCACGCGCAGCGGCAGGAGCCTCAGCCGCGGCGGGAGCCTCGACCTCGGTCACCTCGGCGACAGCCGGAGCCTCAACCTCGGCCACCTCGGCGACAGCCGGAGCCTCGACAGCGGCCGGGGCCTCAACCTCGGCTACCGCAGCGGCGGCAGCCGGGGCCGAAACCGCCGCGGCCGAGGACACCACCGGGGTGGTCAGGGCATCGGCGATGACCTTCACGCCAGCCTGGACCTCGGTCCGGATGCTGGGCACGAAATTATCGGCGATGGCGGTCTCCAGCTCCGCTGGGGTGTTGGCCGCGATTGGACCGGTCTGCACGCCAGCGCCGATGGTGAGGTTCACCAGGGTGCCGGGGATACCGGACGGGCCAAGCAGGCCGTCGACGAGGGCGTTCCAGGCGTTCTCAATGGGGGCAGAGGTGCCGAAGGCGTTGAAGAAGTTGTTGAACACCGTGCCGACAGAGTCGCCGATCACCTGGATCTGGCGGAGGGTGGCCCCGAGCAGCGTCGGCACCAGCCCGATGGTGGCCTCAACCACTGCAGTCAGCCGGTTCACCACGCCGGTCAATACGAAGCCGCCCGCGTTCAGCAGAGTGCTCCCGACCTGGGAGACTGCCGTGAGCAGCGCCGTGATCGAGCCGGGGATGTCGAAGGCGAGCAGGGCGGCGATCGAGTCCACGATGCCAGTGCCCAGCTGGACGCCGGCCAAGCCCACGGAGGTGGCGGTGGCGTTCAGGTACTCCGAGCCGTTGTAGCCGAGCTGGCTGATGATCGGCAATGCATCATCGATGATCTGCGGGATCAAACCGACCGAGGAGTAACCGCCGGCCTGTGACAAGCCGAGCGCCCCGGGCCAAGCCAGAGCGCCGACAAGGCCCGTTCCAGCCTCAATACCCGAAAAGAACCAGCTAGTCGGGTCCAGCGGGTCGAGGTCGGCATTGAACAGGTAGGCGGAGGACTGGATGACGGTCTCGGACAGCTGAGCGAGCGGGCTGCTGAATGCGACCAGAGCGGCTTGGACCGCTGCCGGGGCCTGCACGGCCGGCAGGCTGAGGTGAGCGCTCGTGACCGGAGTCATGGCGATAGCGCTCGCCCCGACGACCGCAGCGCTACCCGCGATCAGCTGGGAACGAAGTGAGATTTGCATTGGATTCCTCCGGTACGTGGGTCAATCGTCAAACACTGACTCGCTAACAATAGCTGAGAATTAGCTGAGCGCAAAGCCCGCCTCCGGAAAAAGTACTTTTGTGCGTGGCACCTCGTCGCCAGCCGGCCATCATGCGGGGAGAAATACCAGTTCAGGGCTATTTTCCTCGCGCCGGGCCCGCGTCGCGGCCGCAGCGGCCCCGGCGTGGCGAAGCTGATGTGCCCGAGTGTTCTCAGCTGAGATATCCCTGGGCCGCCGGCGGGTTCCCTGTGACCCTCCGGCAAGAACGTCACCCCAGGACGTCCAGAACAGCCTCGGCGTACCGCGGCCGGCACACCAGCAGATCGGGCAGAAGCGGATCGGCCTGGTTGTAGCGCAGCGCGGTCCCGTCGATCCGCGAGGTGTGCAACCCCGCGGCCCGCGCCACCGCGACCGGCGCCGCCGAGTCCCACTCGTATTGACCGCCCGCGTGGACGTAGATCTCGGCGCGGCCCGCCACCACGGCGGCCACCTTCGCGCCGGCCGACCCCATCGCGACCAGTTCCCCGCCGACCGCATCACGCACCCGCACCGCCACCGCCGGCGGCCGGGTGCGCGAGACGAGGATGCGCGGGGTGGCCGGGCCTTCGGGGGCGGCCGGCAGGGTCGGTGTGGCCAGGGTGACATTGCGGCCCGGTAACGCCACTGCCCCGGCGACCAGATCGCCGCGCTCCCACAATGCGACATGCACCGCCCAGTCGTCGCGGCCGGCTTCAGAGAACTCCCGGGTTCCGTCGAGTGGGTCGACGATCCACACCCGCTCCGAGCGCAACCGGACCGGGTCGTCAGCGCCCTCTTCGGACAGCACCGCGTCACCGGGCCGGACCCGCCCCAACTCCGCCATCAGAAAGTCATGCGATCGCTTGTCGCCCTCGTCCTTGCGCTGTGCGGCCGGGGCGTCTGCCAGCTCGGCACGCACCTCGAGCAGAAGCCGCCCGGCTTCGGTCGCCAGCCGGGCGGCCAGGTCGTGATCGCTCACGGCCGGGACACCAACAGGTCGATCACCTGCTGGGCGAGTTCGGCCGGGCTGCGCTCCGGAGTCAGCCGCAGATCCGGGTTCTTCGGCCGCTGATAGGGGCTGTCGATACCGGTGAAGTGGGTGATCTCGCCGCGGCGGGCCTTGGCGTACAGACCCTTGGGGTCGCGCCGCTCGCAGTCGGACAGCGGGGTGTCGACGAAGACCTCGAGGAACTCGATGCCGGCATCGGTGTGGACCTTGCGGGCCAGGGCACGATGTTCGGCGAGCGGGCTGATCGCCGGAACCAGCACCGTGAGCCCGGCGTCGGCCATCAGGGTCGCGACGTGGGCCAGCCGACGCAGGTTCTCGGCACGGTCGGCCATCGAGAAGCCGAGGTCGGCGTTGAGGCCGTGCCGCAGGTTGTCGCCGTCGAGAATGTAGGCGGGACAACCGTTCTCGACCAGCATCCGCTCCGCCAGAACGGCGATGGAGGACTTGCCCGAACCGGACAATCCGGTGAACCACACGGTGCGGCCCTTCGTCAGCCGGTCGCCGACCACGGATTGATGCCGGACGGTGTTCGGCGAGGACCCGCGGCTGGCCACCGGCACGGTGTCGCGCACCATGCCGGCCGCGATGGTGACGTTGGTGTCCGGGTCGATGAGGATGAACGATCCGGTGGCCGTGTTGCGGGTGTATTCGTCGAGCAGCAGTGGCACCTGCGTCCGGAGGGTCACCCGGCCGAGTTCGTTGATCTTCAGGGCGGTGGCGCTCGTGTCGCGGTGCAGGGTGTTGACGTCGAGACGGTAGTTCAGCGAAGTGATGCGGGCGCGGGTGCTGCGGGTGGTCTGCTTGATGACATAGTCACGGCCGGGCTCCAGCGCCGCGCTGTCGGCCATCCAGCACACCGTCGCGTCGAATTCGGACGTGACCTCCGGCTGGTTCTGCGGCCGGGCCAGCATGTCCCCGCGGGAGATGTCGATATCGTCGGCCAGCGTGATCGAGACGGCCATCGGCGGAAAGGCTTCCGCGACCGCCCCCTCGGGTCCGTTGATCGCGGTGATCCGGCTGGTCTTCCCGCTGGGCAGCACCACCACCTCGTCGTCGGGCCGCAGGATTCCGCTGGCGACGGTGCCCGCATAACTCCGATGGTCGGCATGCTCGCGGGTCTGCGGACGGATGACGTACTGGACCGGGAATCGGGCGTCGAGGAGGTTCCGGTCCCCGGCGATGTAGACGTCCTCGAGGTGGCTCAACAGCGGCGGCCCCTCGAACCACGGGGTACGGGCCGACTTGGTCACCACGTTGTCCCCACCCAGCGCCGATATCGGGATGGTGGTGACATCGTGGATATCCAACCGGGCGGCAAAAGCGTGAAACTCGTCGCGGATCCAGTTGAACCGCTCCTGGTCCCAGTCGATGAGATCCATCTTGTTGACGGCGAGCACGATGTGCTGGACTCCCAGCAGCGAGGCGAGGAACGCGTGCCGGCGGGACTGCTCCAGCAGACCGTTGCGGGCATCGACGAGCACGATCACCAGTTGTGCGGTGGAGGCGCCGGTGACCATGTTGCGGGTGTACTGGATGTGCCCCGGGGTGTCGGCGATGATGAACTTCCGCCTGGCCGTGGCGAAGTAGCGATACGCCACGTCGATGGTGATGCCCTGTTCGCGTTCCGACCGCAGCCCGTCGGTGACCAGCGCCAGGTCGGTGTAGTCGTTGCCGCGCTCCCGCGAGGTGCGCTCCACGGCGGCCAGTTGGTCCTCCATGACGGCCTTGGAGTCATACAGCAGCCGGCCGATCAGGGTTGATTTACCGTCGTCGACGGAGCCGGCGGTCGCGAGGCGCAGCAGGGTGGTCTCACTCATCAGAAGTACCCCTCCCGCTTGCGGTCTTCCATGCCGGCCTCGGAGATGCGATCGTCGGCGCGGGTGGCGCCGCGTTCGGTGAGCCGCGACACCGCGGTCTCGGCGATCACCTCCTCGACGCTGGCGGCCTCGGACTCCACGCATCCGGTGCAGGTGACGTCACCGACGGTGCGGAACCGCACCGAGGTCTCGAACACCTCCTCGCCGGCACCCGGTTGCAGGAACTCGTGGACGGCCAGCAGCATGCCGTCGCGGCGGAAAACCGGGCGTCGGTGCGCGTAGTAGATGGCCGGCAGACCGATGCCCTCCTCGCCGATATAGGCCCAGATGTCGTACTCGGTCCAGTTCGACAGCGGGAATACCCGGATGTGCTCACCCTTGCGGTGCCGGCCGTTGTAGAGGTTCCACAGCTCGGGCCGCTGGGACTTGGGGTCCCACTGACCGAACTCGTCCCGGAAGCTGAACACCCGCTCCTTGGCCCGGGCCTTCTCCTCGTCGCGCCGGGCACCGCCGAAGGCGGCGTCGAAGCGGTTCTCGGCGATACCGCGCAATAACGTCACGGTCTGCAAGGGGTTGCGTGACGGCCCGTTGTCGATCACCCGGCCGGCGTCGATATCGTCCTGCACGGTGGCCACCACCAGTCGCAGGCCGTGTCGGCCGACCAGTTCGTCGCGGGTGGCGATGACCTCATCGAAGTTGTGGCCGGTGTCGACGTGCATCACCGGGAACGGCAACCGGGCGGGCGCGAAGGCCTTGATCGCCAGGTGCAGCATGACGATCGAGTCCTTGCCGCCGGAGAACAGCAGAACCGGACGTTCGAACTCGGCGGCGACCTCGCGGATGATGTGGATCGCCTCGGCCTCCAGCGACCGAAGTTGACTCAGCTCGTATTGCCCCGGCCTGGGGCGCTGCAGGACCTGCTCGGACATGTAATCCTCGTAAAGATGGTTGGTTTAACCAGATTTACCGGTTTACAGTGACGGTAACGAGTGCGACCGGCAGGTGTCAATGTCACTGTCGCCCCCGAAAGCCCCCCGGACTCCTCGTCGCCTACCGAATCACCTCGTGCACTTTTCCCGTCGCGACGTCGAAGACGAAACCACGCAGCGAGGTGTGTTTGGTGACGAACGGGCTGGCCTCGATGCGCCGCAGCGACTGGCGAACGTCCTCCTCGATATCGGCGAAGGACTCAGCCGCCCACTCCGGCTTGATCCCGGTCTCGGCCTGGATATCGCGTTTGAAGTCGTCGTCGGTGAAGGTCAACATCCCGCAGTCGGTGTGGTGGATGAGGATGATCTCGCGGGTGCCGAGCAGTCGCTGGCTGATGGCCAGGGAACGGATCTCGTCATCGGTGACCACTCCGCCGGCGTTGCGGATCACATGCGCCTCCCCCTCGCGTAACCCGAGAATCCGGTAGACGTCCATCCGGGCGTCCATACAGGCCACGACGGCCACATTCCTGCTCGGCGGCAGCGGCAGCGGGCCGGAGAAGGTCTTGGCGTACTCGGCGTTGTTGGCCAGGTATTCATCTGTGACGCTCATGCAGCGGATCGTAGTGGTGCCTCGCCCACGGCAGTCCGGGCAGCTACCGGGCGGACGCCGAGCAGACACAAAATCGCATCCGCGGCGGGCTTCCGGCGCGAGTTTGTGTCTGCTCGGCGCGTGGATCCGCTCGGCCGCGATCCCCACCCCCTACCCTGTGCTGATGGTCCGGTTCCTGGCACGCCGGCTGCTCAACTACCTGTTGCTGCTGGCACTGGCGTCGTTCTTGACCTTCACCCTGACCTCTTATTCGTTCACCCCGCTCGACAGCCTCCTGCAACGCAATCCACGCCCGCCACAGGCGGTGATCGACGCCAAGGCCGCCGAACTCGACCTCGACAAGCCGATACCGCTGCGCTACGCGCACTGGGCCTCCGGCGCGGTCCGCGGCGACTTCGGCACCACCGTCAACGGTCAGCCGGTCTCCGAGGAATTGTGGCGGCGCATCGGGGTAAGCCTGAGGCTGTTGCTGATCGGCTCGGTGCTGGGCACCGTGATCGGAGTGGTGGTCGGCGCGTGGGGGGCCATCCGGCAGTACCGGCTCTCCGATCGCGTCGTGACCATGCTGTCGCTGTTGATCATCAGCACCCCGACGTTCGTGCTGGCCAATCTGCTGATCCTGGCCGCATTGCAGGTCAACACCGTCCTGGGGGTGCAGATTTTCGAGTACACCGGCGAGACCTCACCGAATGTCATCGGCGGGCCGTGGAACCGACTGCTGGACCGATTACAGCACCTGGTGCTGCCGACGTTGACCCTCACGCTGCTGTCGATCGCCGGCTACAGCCGCTACCAGCGCAACGCCATGCTCGACGTACTCGGCCAGGATTTCATCC
>JAHZJY010000246.1 GCA_022600695.1 Actinomycetes bacterium
CGAACTGGCCACCGACTGCCCGCCCATAGGAATGTTCGAGGACACCGTCTTCACCGCCGGCACCTATCTCGTGCCGCGCGGATGCCAGATCCTGATCTTCAGCGACGGCGCCAGTGAGATCGAACTGCCCGACGGTAAGCAACTGTCGTTGGCCGGCTTCAAGCGGCTGGCGCGACGCGTGGCCGGATCGCCGAACTGGTCACTCGACGACCTGATCGCCGAGTTGCACGCCCTGACTGCGACAGACGTCTTCGAGGACGACTGCTCGCTGATTCAGCTGTCATTCAGCGACCGGGCCGCCGGGTCGGTGTAACGCAGGCACCGGGTCCACCGACATCACGGTCAAGTACCAACCGCGGGACACCGCGCAGGAACATAGCCGGAGGCCGGATGAGTCGTCGATGGAGGATGCGGTGGGCCGCCGCCGCCCTGACCATCCCGGCGGCGGTGCTGACCGCCCCGGTCCACCCACCGCAGCCGCTGGGCTGGGAGCCGCAGGTCGTGTCCGCCTCCGGCACCTCGGCCGCTACGGCGCCGGCGACGGCCCACTACGTTCGGTCCGTCCGGCGGGCTCTGCCCCACGGAATCGGGTCCGAGCGCGGCCTGCAGATTCAGACGATCCGCGTCAAACGGGCGATCAGCGCGCGGTTCCCGCAGATCCAGGAGATCGGCGGGGTCCGCCCGGACAGCATGAAATGGCACCCCAACGGCCTGGCCATCGACGTGATCATCCCGGATTACGACACTGCGGCGGGGCGAGCCCTGGGTGACCGGATCGCCAGGTTCGCGCTGAACAACGCCAAGCGGT
This sequence comes from Actinomycetes bacterium, assembly GCA_022600695.1. Taxonomy (GTDB): domain Bacteria; phylum Actinomycetota; class Actinomycetes; order Mycobacteriales; family Mycobacteriaceae; genus Mycobacterium. The sequence goes on from JAHZJY010000246.1 coordinate 809, forward strand.
TCGGACTGGAACATGTCATCTGGCAGCGGACCTACCACCCGGCCGGCGGAAAACCCCGGCTGATGGCGGATTTCGGCGATGATGACGCCAACCACTACACCCATGTCCACATCGCCACCTTCGGCGGCGGGTTCCCCTCGGGCGGCGAGCGTTACTTCGACTGAGCGGTGCCGCCCAACATCTCCAGCAACAGCGCCTCGGTGCCGGCGGCGCGTTCCAGAACACCGAGATGAAGGCTCTCGTCGACACTGTGCGCCTGTGTTGCCGGGTCCTCCACACCGGTGACCAGGATGGTGGCCGCCGGGAACGACGTCGCGAATTCCGCGATGAACGGGATGGACCCACCCATCCCCATATCGACGGCATCGACTCCCCATACCTGCCGGAACGCCGCGCGGGCGGCGGCGTAGACCGGACCCGTCGCGTCGATCGCGTAGGGCTGGCCGATGTCGCCCGGTGTGACCGTCACCTGAGCACCCCACGGAACATGCTGTTCCAGATGGTGGCGCAGCGCCTGAAGATGGACGGCTGCATCCCCGCCGGGAGCGACCCGCATACTCACCTTGGCGCGGGCGCGCGGGATGAGCGTGTTGGACGCCGCAGCGACCGCAGTGGTGTCGATACCGACGACCGTGATCGCGGGTTTGGCCCACAGCCGCTGCGCGACGGTGCCGGAGCCGATCTCGCCGACCCCGTCGAGCAGCCCGGACTCGGCACGCACCCAGTCGGCGCCACGGTCGACCGGCGCCACCTGTCCCTGGTGGAGGCCGGCCACCGCAACATTGCCGTCGTCATCGTGCAGGCCGGCCAACAACCGCACCAGGACGGTCAGCGCATCGGGCACCACCCCGCCCCACAGCCCGGAATGCAGGCCATGGTCGAGGGTGGCCACCTCCACCACGCAGTCGGCCAGGCCGCGCAGCGATACCGTCAGCGCCGGAATATCGGTGGACCAGTTGTCCGAGTCGGCGATCACGATGACATCGGCGGCCAGATCGTCGCGGTGCGCCGCGAGCAGCGCCGCCAACGACGGCGAACCGCACTCCTCCTCCCCCTCGACGAACACCGTCACGCCGACCGGGGGCCGGCCGTCGTGCGCACGGAAGGCCGCGAGATGGGTGGCGATCCCGGCCTTATCGTCGGCGGTACCGCGACCGTAGAGCCGGCCGTCCCGCTCCGTCGGCTCGAAAGGAGGTGACTGCCATTGCGCCACATCACCTTCCGGCTGAACGTCATGGTGGGCGTAGAGCAGTACCGTGGGCGCCCCCGGCGGCGCGGGATGGCGGGCGATCACGGCCGGCGCTCCGCCTTCGCTGACGATGTCGACGCTGGCGAACCCCGCCTCGCGCAGCAGACCGGCGACCCGTTCGGCACTGTGGTGTACCTGGTCCCGACGGCCCGGATCCGACCACACCGACTCGATGCGCACCAGGTCCTCGAGATCACGCCGGACATCGGGAAGGACGTCACGCACCCGTTGAATCAGATCGCTCACGCCGACGAGATTACCCGGGACTCCCCGGGCGCGAGCAGACGCAAAGTCGCACAAATCGGCGCGCAAACGTGCGACTTTGTGTCTGCTCGCGGGAAAAGAAGATGGGGGCTAGAGGGTTTCGAGGATCGCCACCGCGGCGGCGTTCTCGCCCTCATGGGTCAGCGAGACGTGGATCGTCACATCGGCCAGATGCTCGGCGATAGCCCCGGTCAACCGGACCTTCGGCCTGCCCCACATATCGGTGATCACCTCGATATCGCGGTGGATGCCCTCGGGCAGCACTGGGCGCTGGGCGAATCGGGAGCCGGACCAGGCCTTGATGACCGCCTCCTTGGCGGCCCACCGGGCGGCCAGATGCCGGGCCGCCAGTGAGCTCTTGTCGGCGGCGTCACGGCGCTCGCCGGGGGTGAAGGTCTCGGCGAAGACCGTGCCGGGCCGGTCGACCTGCTCGGCGAAGTCGGGAATGAACACCAGGTCGATACCCACGCCGACGATCGCCACGCGCCGACCCTAGCGGACGTAGGTCCCGTCGCCGCCGAGGCGGGCGGCCGGGTCGAGCAGCATCGCCGCCTCCTGGTCCTTCTCCCAGTCCTTCTCCCAGTCCTTCTCCAGAGCCTGCCCCGGGGAATCGTGGGCGAACCGACGGTCGGCGGGCCGCTCATACATCGGCCGGCCACCGGCGATGGCCGAGGCGAGCCGTCGCTGGCCGATCAGCACCCGTTCGGCGGCCCTCCGCAGGTAACC
>JAHZJY010000247.1 GCA_022600695.1 Actinomycetes bacterium
CGCGGCCAGTTGAGCTGGAAGCTGACCACCCATGCCTGACCAGCGCGGTCCACGGCATACCAACTGAAGGTCAGGTCGCCGGGGAGGTTGCCGGCTTTGGCACCGATATAGGGCCACTCGGTGCGGTCCAGATCGATCCCGGCCACCTCGGACATGATCTCGCGTACCGGCGTCGCCGGCCCGACGGCGTTGTGTTGTAAACGGGCGTGCACACGGCAGATGTCCTCGGCGCTGCCGTACCACTCCGCGCCGTATGCCGACCCGGGGGAGTGGGTACGTTCCGGATCCGGTTCGTAGGGGCGTGAATTGGTCTCGTCGAGCAGGGTCGCGCGGTCGGCCGGGCCGGCCGCCTTCCATTGTTCGCGCACATCAGGGTTGCCCCAGCCCACCGAGAAGATCTCGCGCATGGTGGGGAACGGGGTCATGCTGGCCGGATCGTGGTGGCCGGCACTGATCAGTGCCTTCTCGACCGCACCGGTACCGAGTCGCGCGATGAGCAGATCGGTGGCCATATTGTCGCTGGTGGCGATCATTTTTCCAGCTGCCTGCCGGACGGTGATCAGGGAACCGGGCGGCAATGTCTCGAAGCCTGAGGAACCCAGTTTCTTCGCCTCGCTGGTGATGGTGAGAGTGTCGTCCCATCGGAGTGTTCCGGCCAGCACCGCCTGTTCGACGGCGTAGAGGACATATGTCTTGAAAATCGACGCCAGTGGTAGTGATTCGGCGGTATTGGTGCCGGCGATCTTCGAGCAGACCCCGTCATCGACTTTGGAGACCTGCCAGGAGTAGCGGGCTCCGGTCCGGGTCAACGCGGAGTCGACGTCCGGCCAGGATCTGATGACAGGATTGTGGGTGTCGACCACCAGGCGGCTGACCATGGTCTGATCGTCGGTGCGCAACGTGATGTCCTGCTGTGCCCCGAACGAGTTGATCAGGCGCAGTCTGGCTGAGCCGGCTCCGATGTCGATACCGGTCAGGGTGTACGGGCGATCCCACCAAAGCCGTTCCATGGTGGCCTCGATCGGCTCGGTCATGTCCGGCGCGGCGAGTGTCTTGATGCTGACCTCGCCGATCGGCCAGTCGGAGTTCAGCATGTCCATGACCTGGCGGGCCCGCACTCCCTGCGGGGTGTTCGTCTCGATCCGCAGACCCGCATTCGCGGTGGGTGCAGGTGGCGGCGCGCAGCTTGCGGACAGGGTGGCGACGGTGGCCAGGGCGGCGATGAGCGCCACCGTCCTGCGGGACCTACTCCTTGGCGTCGGATCCGGCAACTTCCAACACAACCTCGAACTCAAGCAGCTGTGCGCCGGTCGACACCGGGTTGGCGCGCTCGCCGGCATGGGCCGCGATGGCAGGGCCTGATGCCCAGGCCTGAAAGGCATCCTCCGATTCCCACTGGGTGATGACGAAGTAGCGGGCGTCGCCCTGCACCGGCCGGAGCAACTGGAACCCCAGGAATCCGGGCTGGTTGTCGACCGCGTGGGCGCGGTGGGCGAACCGCTTCTCCAGTTCCGGGCCGGCCCCCGGAGGCACCTCGATTGCGTTGATCTTGACCACGGCCATACGGGCAAGGTTACCGCCCCGCCCGGTGCGCCCGGCACCGCGCAAGAGGCGCCCGCGGTAGGTTGAGGCGATCCCGCATGACGATCCCGGAAGATAAGTGTGTGACGGGCGGATGTTTGACCCACCGGGGCGGTACCGGTCGGCCGCTGGTTCTCGTGCACGGGCTGATGGGACGCGGCAGCACCTGGAGCCGGCAACTGCCCTGGCTGTCTCGGCTGGGATCGGTACACACCTATGACGCGCCGTGGCACCGCGGGCGTGACGTCGACGACCCGGAACCCATCAGCACGGAGCGATTCGTCGAGGAACTGGAGGCCGCGGTCGAGAGCGTGGGGGAACCCGCGGTGTTGATCGGCCATTCGATGGGGGCGTTGCACGCGTGGTGTCTGGCGGCGGTCCGGCCGGCCCTGGTCAGCGCGCTGGTGGTGGAGGATATGGCACCGGATTTCGTTGGCCGCACCACCGCTTCCTGGGAGCCGTGGCTGCGGGCCCTGCCCGAGGAATTCGGCTCCGAGGAAACTGTTCTCGCCGAATTCGGCCCGCTGGCGGGCCGCTACTTCCTCGAGGCGTTCGATCGCACGCCGACCGGTTGGCGGTTACACGGCCGGCCCGAGCGGTGGATCGCCATCGCGGCGGAATGGGGAACCCGCGACTACTGGCAACAGTGGCAGTCGGTGCGCGCGCCGGTACTGCTCATCGAAGCCGACGAGTCGGTGGCCCCGCCGGGGCAGATGTCGCGGATGCGGGAGTCGGCCGCCGGCCAGGCACGCTACCTACGGGTGCGGAGCGCGGGGCATTTGGTTCATGACGACGCACCGCAGGACTATCGGGACGCCGTCGAGGCGTTCCTCGCCGGGCTTTAACCCCGATCGGGGGGCGCCTCGTCGCCTTCGCCCGCCAGGGCGAACCGGCCGTCGAAGGTCTGCTCGACCAGTCCGTCCACCAGAAGCGAATCCAGTGCGCGGTCCCGCTGGGCGGTGTCGGTCAGCCAGACCAGGTCCAGCTGCGACCGCTGAACCGGTACCGAACTTGCCCGAAGCACGTCGAGTAGCTTTCCGCGGACCTGCCGGTCGGTACCCGCATAGCGTTGTATCGGCTTCGATGGTCGCTCACCGGCCGGATAGCCGGCCTCCCGCCATGCGCAACTGCTCAGCGGGCATAGTCCGCATTTCGGCGACCGCGCCGTGCACACCGTCGCACCCAACTCCATGAGCGCGGCGGAGAACAGCGGCGCTGTCTCGTCGTCCGGTAGCAGTGCTTCCGCCTCGGCAAGATCACGGGCCGCCGACGGGTTGCCCGGATCGGCCCGCCCGGCGACCGCGCGTGCCACCACCCGTCGCACATTGGTGTCGACCACCGGGACCCGCCGGCCGTAGGCGAAGCACGCCACCGCTCGCGCGGTGTACGTACCGACCCCGGGCAATCCCAGCAGCGTGGCGACGTCATCGGGAACCACGTCGGAGTGCTCGACGGCGATCGTCGTGGCGCACTCGTGCAACCGTTTGGCCCGGCGCGGATATCCCAGCTTGCCCCAGGCCCGCAGGACATCGGCCGCACCGGCCGCGGCCGTCGCCGAAGGGGTCGGCCATCGTGCCACCCAGTCCAGCCAGATCGGGGTCACTCGCGCCACCGGGGTCTGCTGCAGCATGAACTCGCTGACCAGGATCTGCCAGGCGCTCACCCCATCGGCGCGCCAGGGCAGGTCGCGGGCATACCGGCGGTACCACTCGATGAGTTCCTCCGCCGGGATGCTCATCGGTTCCCCGGCAACGGGGCGGTGCAGAATACGGTCCATGACGGAAACCAGCCCTGCGCAAGCGTGGACGGCACTCAAGCAGGGTAACGAGCGGTTCGTCGCGGGCAGACCGGCGCATCCCAGTCAGAGCGTTGAACATCGGGCCAGCCTGGCTGTCGCCCAGCGCCCGACGGCGGTGGTCTTCGGCTGCGCGGACAGCCGGGTCGCCGCGGAGATCATCTTCGATCAGGGACTCGGAGACATGTTCGTGGTCCGTACCGCGGGTCACGTGATCGATGCCTCCGTGCTGGGCTCTATCGAGTACGCGGTTACCGTGCTCGACGTTCCGCTCATCGTTGTTCTGGGTCACGACAGCTGCGGAGCGGTCAAGGCGACCCTCGACGCGCTCGACGGCGGACAGGTCCCGGCCGGCTTCGTCCGGGACGTGGTGGAGCGGGTGACCCCGTCGATCATCCTGGGCCGTCGGGAAGGGCTGACCCGGGTGGACGAGTTTGAAACCAGGCATGTCATCGAGACCGGCGCCCAGTTATTGGCCCGGTCCACCGCCATAGCCGGCCGGGTCGGCCGCGGGCGGTTGGCCATCGTGGGGCTCACCTACCGTCTCGCCGACGGCCGCGTCACACTCCGCGAGCACCTCGGAGACATCGGCGAATCCCCGGTCGGATAACGCACAAACCCCGGCAACCGGGGCGACACGCCGCGTCGGGTCGGACACCTTGCAGTGACCTGGCCTTACCGTGAGTTCGTGCTGGATCTTGAACCGCAGGGCCCGCTTCCCCCCCAGGTCTACTGGCGGCGCCGGGGGCTGGCCATCGGTATCGGGGCACTGGCCCTCGCGATCGTCGTCGGCGTGGCCTTCGCGATTTTCGGAGGCTCTGACTCGACCGAGGGAACCGCGACGTCCGCGACCAGCCAGACACCTCAGCCGGAGAACAAGACCCCGGTCGTTCCGCCGGCCGAGTCCAGCGCCGAACCGACGCCCACACCCACCGCCGCCGTCGAGCCACCGCCGGTGTTGCAGGCCGGCGACGACTGCCCCGATTCCAGCCTGGCGATCAAGGGCATCACCAATGCGCCTCAATACGTCATAGGCGACCAGCCGAAGTTCACCATGGTCGTCACCAACATCGGACTGGTGGCCTGCAAACGTGACGTCGGCGCGGCGGTGCTCGCCGCTTACGTCTACACGCTGGACAACAACCGGCTGTGGTCCAACCTGGATTGCGCACCTTCCAACGAGACTCTGGTGAAGACATTCAATCCCGGTGAGCAGGTGACCACCGAGGTCACCTGGACTGGTATGGGTTCGGCCCCGCAGTGCCCGCTGCCTCGCGAGCCGATCGGTCCGGGCACCTACAACCTGGTCGTGCAGTTGGGCAATCTGCGATCGGCGGCAGTCCCGTTCAGCCTCACCGACGTCCCACCGCCTCCGCCGGTCGAGCCGGCTCCGCCGGTCGGTCTCGAGCCGGAACCCGCTCCGCCGGTCGACGTGCTGCCCCCTGAGCCGGCGCCGGTCGGCTGAGGCCCGCGGTCACCGATCGGTACTGCCGCGTCACGGCCAGTTTCCGTCAGTGGCGTCCGGAACCCGGCCGCGCCCCCGGTCGGCCGCATCATCTCGGGCGAGTCTCGGTGACGGACAGCAGGGTCCGGAGTGCATCGCCGATGGTGGCGGATTCGAGCGTCCGCAGGCCCTTCGGTGGCGGGCCGCAGTCGGCGGGTATCAGTGCGGTGGTGAACCCCAATCGCGCGGCCTCCGCCAGTCGCCTGTCCATTCCGGTCACGCGGCGCAGATCGCCGGCCAACCCGACTTCGCCTATCACGACAACCGTGGCTGGTAGTGGGCGGCCGGTGAACGCCGAGGCGATTGCCATCGCCACCGCAAGATCGGAGGACGGGTCGGTCAGTCGCATCCCGCCGACGGTCGACAGGAAGATGTCCATTGCGCCGATCGGCAGACTGGCGCGCTTCGCCAGCACCGCGTTGATCATCGCCACCCGCGCCTGATCGATACCGCTGACCGCCGCACGCCGGGGTGCGGCCGGGTTCGCGGGGGCTGCCAGCAGGGCCTGGATCTCACCGATCAGCGGACGCTTGCCATCCAGCGAGACGGTGACCGCGGTACCGGGCACCGGTTCCGGCCGTTGGTCCAGGAATAAACCGGAAGGGTCGGAAACGCATTGGATTCCGTTGTCTTGCAAGAGGAAACATCCGACCTCATCCGCTGCGCCGAAGCGGTTCTTGATTCCCCGGACCATCCTCAAGGTGGTGTTGCGGTCGCCCTCGAAGTGCAGGACGACGTCGACCAGGTGTTCCAGCGATCGCGGGCCGGCGATCGCACCGTCTTTGGTGACATGCCCGACGAGGATCGTGGCGGCGGTGGAGGCCTTCGCGGCCGCGGTCAGCGCGGCTGTCACTGATCGAACCTGGGTGACGCCGCCCACCACCCCGTCCGCGTCGCCGGCGGCCATGGTCTGCACCGAGTCGACGATCACCAGGCTGGGGTTGACGGCCTCGATGTGGCCCAACACGGTCTGAAGGTCGCTTTCGGCGGCGAGGTAGACCTCGTCGTGCGCGCATCCGGTCCGTTCGGCGCGCATCCGGATCTGGCCCGCCGACTCCTCGCCGGAGATGTAGAGGGCGCGCCGACCTGCCAAGGCCCAGCGATGCGCCACCTCGAGCAGCAGTGTCGACTTACCCACCCCCGGGTCCCCGGCGAGCAGGCTCACCGAACCGGGTACCACCCCGCCGCCGAGTACCCGGTCGAGTTCGCTGACGCCCGTCGGCAGGTGACGGGCGCCGTCCGGGTCGACGGCGGTGATGGGCACTGCCGGTGCGGACGGCGGTAGGGCGCGATGGGGGCGGCCCGCCGCGGTCAATCCGGCGACCTCGTCGATCGTCCCCCACGTCCCGCATTCCGGGCAGCGTCCCAACCATTTCGCCGTCGGGTGCCGACACTCCGAGCATCGGTATTGCGATCGAGCCTTGGCCACGCCGACGACGCTATCGGTTCGGGGTGACAGTGGCGCGGACGCCGCCGGGATGCCCGGCCGCGGCCGGTGGCGTGGGACTAGGCCGGATCGGGTTCGCCGGCCGAGATCGGTACCGCCACGGTGGTGGTACCGGCCTTCTCGAAGGTGAAGGTGAAGTTGTAGGTCAGCCCGTTGGTGATCGGCTTGGCCAGGGTGACTTCGGCGGCCGGGGTCCCGGTGGCGCCCATCGGCTCGGCCTGCCCGCCGCCGCCGACGACCAGAACCCCCTGGGCGGGGATGGCCGCGTCGCCTTCGAGGGCGATCGAGCCGACGTCCGAGGTGACGCTGATGAGTTGGTCGTTGACGTCCGCAGACTCGTTCGCGGCGACGAACATCAGCGGAACCGTATTGCCCGGTTGAAGGAAGTCGCTGGTCTGCTCCGCAAGGATGTGGACGTTGCGCAGCGCGATGGTCTTCACCCCGGCCGAGGTGCCGTTGACGGCGGCTTCCTGGCCGGCGCTCTGGGAGATCTGCCCGGCGCCGCAGCCCGTCAGGATCAGCCCGCAGGCAGCCAGCCCCGCGGTCATGGTGACCATCCGGTTCGTCAAGCGGTTCACAGAAGCCTCCTGCTCGGCCATGCGGGCGACCACATATCGGCGTTCCGCTGTTCGACTATGCACAGTAGTAGGTCCGACGGTGTCGCGGTAGACATGGGCCGGAAGGGTGCGCTCGTCGCCACGGCGGCGCGCTGAACGGCCCGATCGGGTGGTGCGTTGCAGAAATATCCGCCCCTGTCAACCCCCTCTGTTCACCGATGATGCCTCTGACCTGCACCGTTGTTCCGCGCACCATTCGGCACCGTGCTAACCTTGGAGTGTGAAAGGGGCTTTCAACTGATGATTTTTAAGGTCGGAGACACCGTTGTCTACCCACACCACGGTGCTGCGTTGATCGAAGCGATTGAAACCCGGACCATCAAAGGAGAACCGAGGGAGTACCTCGTTTTGAAGGTCGCCCAGGGTGATCTGACCGTTCGAGTGCCCGCGGACAACGCGGAATACGTGGGTGTACGCGACGTGGTCGGCCAGGAAGGCCTGGACAAGGTTTTTCAGGTGCTGCGCGCTCCGCACACCGAGGAGCCCACCAATTGGTCGCGCCGCTACAAGGCCAACCTGGAGAAGCTCGCCTCCGGCGACGTCAACAAGGTCGCCGAGGTCGTGCGGGATTTGTGGCGCCGCGATCAGGAACGCGGGTTGTCCGCCGGCGAGAAGCGGATGCTGGCCAAGGCCCGGCAGATCCTGGTCGGCGAGTTGGCGCTGGCTGAGAACACCGATGACGCCAAGGCTTCGACCATTCTCGATGAGGTTCTGGCCGCCGCGTCTTGACTGCCCCCTGAGGGTGATGCGTGACTGAGACCGTCGCGGTGGTTCCCGCGGCCGGGTCGGGGCAGCGGCTCGGCGCGGGGATACCGAAGGCGTTCGTTGAACTCGGTGGCCGCACGATGCTCAGGCGTGCTGTCGACGGGTTGATCGACTCCGGAGTTATCGACCGGATCGTGGTCGCGGCCCCGGCAGGCCGTACCGATGAAACCGCGGCTCTCCTCGATGGTCGCGTCAGCGTCATCGAAGGTGGACCGGAGCGTTCCGACACCGTGCGGATCGCGTTGGGTGTCTCCGGTGACCCCGCCTTCGTCCTCGTCCACGACGCCGCGCGGCCACTGACGCCCCCCGCCCAGATCCAGCGAGTGGTGGCCGCCCTGCGCGACGGCCTGCGGGCCGTCGTCCCGGTCCTGCCCGTCGCGGACACCATCAAGGCGGTCGACGCCAACGGTGTCGTGCTGGGCACTCCTGAACGGGCCGGGTTGCGCGCCGTGCAGACCCCGCAGGGGTTCGAGACCGATCTGCTGCGGCGGGCCTATCACCGGGCCGGAGTTGCTCCGGTCACCGACGACGCATCCCTGGTCGAGAATCTGGGCATCCCGGTGAACACGGTGGCCGGTGATCCGCTTGCCTTCAAGATCACCACCGCCCTGGATCTGCGGTTGGCGCGGATGATGGTGGGCTCGTGATCCTGCCCCGGGTCGGTCTGGGCACCGACGTGCACCCGATAGAACGGGGCCGGCAGTGCTGGCTTCTGGGTCTGCGGTTCGATGGGGTCGACGGGTGCTCCGGCCATTCCGACGGTGACGTGGCCGTCCACGCGCTGTGTGATGCGCTGCTCTCGGCGGCCGGAATCGGCGACCTTGGAACGATATTCGGTGTCGACCAGCCGCGGTGGCAGGGGGTTACCGGCGCCCGAATGCTCGCCCATGTTCGCAATCTGCTCACCGAGGCGGGGTTCACGGTCGGCAATGCCGCGGTACAGGTCATCGCCAACCGGCCGAGGGTGGGCCCGCGCCGGGCCGAGGCCCAGTTGCTGCTCTCAGACCTGCTGGGGGCACCGGTATCGGTATCGGCAACCACCACCGACGGCCTGGGCCTGACCGGACGGGGTGAGGGGATGGCCGCGGTTGCGACCGCTCTGGTCGTTGCGGCTTCCCGGTAAGCTGCCACGTCGTGACCACCGGCCTGCGCCTGCACGACACCTATTCCGGTACCGTGCGCGACTTCGTGCCGCTGCGCCCCGGGCGTGCCTCGATCTACCTGTGCGGCGCGACCGTTCAGGGACTGCCCCATATCGGACACGTTCGTAGCGGTGTGGCCTTCGATGTACTGCGGCGCTGGCTGGCCGCCAAGGGATTCGATGTCGCGTTCATCCGAAACGTCACCGACATCGACGACAAGATTCTGGCCAAGGCCGCCGAAGCCGGCCGGCCGTGGTGGGAGTGGGCCGCCACCCACGAACGGGCGTTCACGGCAGCCTATGACGCGCTCGGTGTGCTGGCGCCGTCCGCGGAACCACGGGCCACCGGGCACATCACCCAGATCGTCGAGCTCATCGAGCGTCTGATCAACGCTGGACATGCCTACACCGGAGGCGGCGACGTCTACTTCAACGTCCTCAGCGTGGCCGATTACGGGAGCCTGTCCGGCCACCGGATCGACGATGTCCACCAGGGCGAGGGCGTCGGCTCCGGCAAACGCGACCAGCGCGATTTCACGCTGTGGAAGGGGGCCAAGCCGGGAGAGCCGTCCTGGCCCACACCGTGGGGCCGCGGTCGCCCCGGCTGGCATTCCGAGTGTGTCGCCATGGCGCACGAATATCTCGGCTCTGAGTTTGACATCCATTGCGGTGGAATGGATCTGGTTTTCCCGCATCATGAGAACGAGATCGCTCAGGCCCGCGCTGCCGGTGACGGCTTCGCCCGATTCTGGCTGCACAACGGCTGGGTCACCATGGGCGGGGAGAAGATGAGCAAGTCGCTGGGCAACGTTCTGGCCATCCCTGCCGTGCTGCAACGTGTCCGTCCCGCCGAGCTGCGGTACTACCTCGGCAGCGCGCATTACCGCTCCATGCTGGAGTTCACCGAGACCGCACTGCAGGATGCGGCGAGGGCCTACGCGGGAATCGAGGAGTTCCTGCACAGGGTGCGCACCAGGGTGGGCGCGGTGGCGCCCACCACGTGGACGCCACGGTTCGGTGCCGCACTCGACGACGACCTGGCGGTCCCTGCTGCGCTGGCCGAGGTCCATGCGGTCCGCGCCGCCGGCAACCGCGCCCTCGAGGCTGGCGATCATGACACTGCCCTGACCAAAGCCGGCGAACTCCGCGCGATGACTGACATCCTGGGTTGTGACCCGCTCGATGAGCGTTGGGAGACCCGGGATGAGACGGTGGCCGCACTATCTGCCGTCGATGTGTTGGTCGGAGCGGAGTTACAGCGCCGCGCCGATGCACGTCAGCGTCGGGACTGGACTCAGGCCGATGAGATTCGTGATCGGCTCAAGGAAGCGGGGATCGATGTGACCGATACCGCGGACGGCCCACAATGGGCACTGGTCGAGGGGAGTATGTGACCGAGATGGCCGGAAACTCACGACGCCGCGGCGCGATCCGCAAGGACGGTTCCAAGAAAGGGCCGACGGTCGGGTCCGGCGGGGTCCGAAGGCGCGGACTGGAGGGGCGCGGTGCCACCCCGCCGGCTCATATGCGCACCGGGCATCCGGCGGCGAAACGTGCCGCCAAGCAGACCCGGCAGGTCCGCAAACCGGGCAAGCCGACCGACGACACCGAGACCGTGCTGGGACGCAATCCGGTTCTGGAATGCTTACGAGCCGGCGCTCCGGCCTCCGCCCTGTACGTCGCCCTCGGGGCCGAGGCTGACGAGCGGCTGACCGAATCGGTCACGATGGCCGCCGATCGTGGTATCCCGATCCTCGAGGTGCCGCGCCACGACCTCGACCGGATGAGCGCCAACGGCCTGCATCAGGGCATCGCCCTGCAAGTGCCCCCGTACGCCTATGCCCACCCCGACGATCTGCTCGCCGGCGCCAGCCGCGACGTGCAGCCGGCGCTACTGGTTGCGCTGGACAATATTTCCGATCCGCGCAACCTGGGCGCGATCGTGCGGTCGGTGGCTGCGTTCGGTGGCCACGGTGTCCTGATTCCGCAGCGCCGATCGGCGTCGGTGACGGCGGTGGCATGGCGCACCAGTGCCGGCGCGGCCGCGCGGGTGCAGGTGGCCAGGGCGACCAACCTCAACCGGGCGCTGAAGCAGTGGGCCGATTCGGGTCTTTCGGTGGTCGGTCTCGACGCCGGCGGTGACACCACCCTCGATGATCTGGATGCCTCCGGGCCGCTGGTGGTGGTCGTCGGGTCGGAAGGCAAGGGTCTGTCTCGGCTGGTCCGTCAGAACTGCGACGCGGTGGTGTCGATTCCGATGGCCGATCGGACCGAATCGCTCAACGCGTCGGTCGCCGCCGGGGTGGTGCTTGCCGAGATCGCCCGCCAACGCAGGGGATAGCCGTCATACGCCGATCAGCTGAACCCCGGCCCACAGCGCTGCGACGGCCAGCAGCAGGCAGCCCGGCACCGTCAGCAGCCCGAGTCGGGTGAACTCCGCGACGCTGGTCGGCTCACCCTGCTGATTCAACACCCGTCGCCACAGCAGATTCGCCAGCGAACCGGTGTAGGTCAGGTTCGGGCCGATATTGACGCCGATGAGTACCGCCAGGACCCCCGCGGGGCCACCGACCAGTGGGAGCAGCACCAGCACCGCGGGAAGGTTGTTCACGATATTGGACAGCACCGCGGCCACCGCGGCGATCCCGATCAGGGTCAGCAATCCGGTGCCCGAGGGCAATAGCCGCCGCGCGCCGTCGTCGAGCCCGTTGACCATCACGGCCTTCACCACCACACCCAATGCCAGAACGAACAACAGGAACGGCAGGTTGAGCGACCGAATCACCCCGTCGATCGTGCTGCGCCGCCGGCTCAGGGAACGCGCGCCCAGTACCAGCGCGCCGGCCAGTGCCGCCCACGCGGGGGAAAGACCGGCGAAGGATGTCAGCGCGAAGCCGATCAAGGTCAGGGTCAGCACCGTCAGGACGAACACCGGTGGCTCAGCGGGAGGCGGGTGCGCATCCGGTGTCCGTTCGGGCAGATCGCTGCGGAAGGTCCGGCGGAACACGGCGTACTCGAACGCGATCGCAGCCAGCCACGGTGCCGCCATCAGGAGGGTGAAGCGGGTGAAGGACAGCCCTGCGGCCGAGAAGGCCAGCAGGTTGGTCAGGTTGGACACCGGAAACAGCAGGGATGCGGTGTTCGACAGATGCGCGGTGGCATACAGATGGGGCCGTGACGGTAACCGCATTGCGCGGGTCGTGGCCAGCACCACCGGGGTCAACAGCACCACGGTCGCGTCCAGGCTCAGAATGGCCGTGGTGGCGGCAGCGATGATGAACACCTGGCCCAGAAGTCGACGGGGCCGACCTGAACTGCTGCGCGCCATCCACGCCCCGGCGGCCTGGAACAGTCCCTCGTCATCGCAGAGGCCGGCCAGCACCAGGATGGCGGCCAGAAACGCCACCACCGGAAGCAGCCGTTCAACCTCTGCCGTCGCATCGTGCAGCGAGACCCCGCCCACAGCCACCACGATCACCGCTGCGGGGATCGCCGCCACGGCCTCAGACCAGCCGGCCGGCCGTGCGATCGCGAAGACGAGGACGATGCCCAGCAAGAGGATCGAGACAGCCAGATGGGCCGTCATTCATTCAGGTCCAAGGATCGGTGCGCTGCCAGAGCGACGGGAGGTGCACTGACACATCGTCACGGTCGGCAAGCGCCAGCAGCACCCGCATCGTCACATCGAGATCGTCACCGGCGTACGGCAGCGCCCGCAACGGTTCGGTCAACGGCTGGAAGAAATCGTCCCAGTGGATCAGTACCACCCGCCGGGCGCCGACGGCCCGGACGGTCTCATCCCAATACCGTTGGATATAGCGATCGGGCTGAACCCCGAGTTGGCCGATGCCCAGGTAGGCGACATCAGCTCGCCGGCCGGCCAGGGCGCCGGGCAGGAAACCCGCACTGCCCTGGATCAGCAGCCGGCGGTTGCTGGGCTCGTGGCGCACCAAGACCGACCAGGCTTCGCCACATCGGTAGGCCGAGGCTTTGGCGGGTGGAACGACCGGTGTGCTGATGAATCCCGGGAAACGATCCGGCGGGCAGTGTTCGGACTCGATGAGCGTCACCCCGAAGGAGCCGATGGCCAACTCCGAACCAGGTGTCGCGACCACGATCCGATCTTCCGGAAGTCGTTGTCCACGAGCGATATTGGCTGCTGATGTCCCGCCCACAATGGTGGCACCCGTGAGCTCGGCGACAACGGCACTGTCTAATGCGTGGTCGAAGTGGGTGTGCACCGGCACGACGGCGGCCAGTCGGTCGATGCCGGCGCGGGCCAGGGACTCCTGGATGCGGGACTCCGATGGTGTCAGCGCCCGCAGGCCGACCTCGAGCAGGCCGGGTCGGGAGAAGAACCCATCGGTCAGCACGGCGGAGGTGCCGTCGTCGACCAGCAGGGTTGAGACGCCCATCCAGGTCAGGGTGACCGAGGCCCCGGGGTTTGCCGCGGGAAGATCGAAGAGATCGTGGTAGCGGGCGATATCGGGGCGACCGAACTTGAGTCGCATCAGACGAACGCCGCCAGTTCGACTCCGCCGCCGAGCAGCTTGTCCCGCACAGCGCCGGCGATTCCGACCGCACCGGGTGAATCCCCGTGCACACAAACTGATTCCGCCTCGATCCGGATGACCGTGCCGTCGGCGGCGGCCACCTCGCCGGATTTCACCATGGCCAGGGCGCGGTCGGCGATCAGATCCGGGTCGCGTAACACCGCTCCCGGTTGGCCGCGGTGGGCCAGGGTGCCATCCGGCCGATAGGCCCGGTCCGCGAATGCCTCGGTTACGGTCCGCAAACCCAGACGCCGGGCCTCGGCGAAGAACACCGAGCCACTCAGACCCAATACCGGCAGGCCCGGATCGACGGCACGAACCGCTTCGGCGACCGCCCGGGCCTGGTCGCGGTGGTCCACGATGGTGTTGTAGAGCGCCCCGTGGGGTTTGACGTAGCTCAGTTCCGAACCGGCGGCGCGAGCCAAGGCCTGCAGCGCCCCGATCTGGTAGATCACGTCCGCGGTCAGCTCGGCCGGATCCACCTCGATTCGACGGCGGCCGAATCCGGCGAGGTCGAAGTAGCCCACCTGGGCCCCGATCCGGACCCCGCGCTCGGCGGCGGCTCGGCAGGTGCGTGCCAGACCGACCGGGTTACCGGCATGGAAGCCGCAGGCCAGGTTCGCGCTGGTGACGATATCGAGCATGGCGTCGTCGTCGCCGAGTTCCCACACCCCGAAGCCCTCGGCGAGATCGGCGTTGAGATCGATGGCGGCCACCGGTCCAGCCTAGGCAGCGTCGGCCGCGCTGTGGCGGCGAGTCCCTATTGCCCGGCACACCAGGTAGATCACGAATGAGATGGTGGTGACGAATACCGAGACCGGAACCCCTGGGGCCAGCGAGAGCAGCAGGCCGCCTACCGCGGCGACCTCGGCGAACGCCACCGAGGCGACGATTGCCGCGACAGGCGTGGTGAATACTCGGGCCGCCGCGGCCGCCGGGGTGATCAGCAGTGACATGACCAGCAGGGCCCCGACGATCTGCACCCCCTGTGCGGCGACGATTCCGACCAGTGCGGCGAACACGATGCCCAGCGCGCGAACCGGTACCCCGCGGGCCGCGGCCACCTCGGGATCGGCGGTCGCGAACAACAGTGGCCGGTAACTGATCGCGAGCACCACCACCACCACGACGGTCACGATGCTCAGCAGAGCCAGTCCGGTGTAGCCGACTCCGACGATCTGGCCGGTCAGCAGCGCGAAGCTGGTGCCGGCCCGGCCGGGGTAGAGATGGATGAACAGCACTGCCAGGCCCAGCCCGAAAGCCAGCACTACCCCGATGGCCGAGTCGCGCTCTCGTGATCGCTGCCCCAGGAATCCGAAAAGCATTGCGGCCATGACGCTGCCGACGAGCGCGCCGAGGCCGATGTTGAGTCCGGTAAGCAGCGCGAACGAAGCGCCGGTGAGCGACAGCTCGCTGGAACCGTGCACGGCGAAGGACATCTGGCGCATGACGATGAACGGCCCGATCAGTCCGGCCACCAACGCAAGGAGGGCCGCGGCGATCAGCGCCTGCTGGACGAAGTCCCTGCTGAGTAGATCGGCGGTGATGTCGAAGGAGAACAGGTCCTCCGCCATGTCGACGAGCGTGTCAGTCATTGGTATGCCCGCGGGTATGGCCGGAATGGTCCAGGTGCTCGCCGAGGACCACGTAGCGGTTGCCGGCCCGCACCACCTGGATGTCGGCCCGGTACAACTCCGAGAGGGTCTGCGAGGTCAGCACCTCGGCAACGGTCCCGATCCGGAAACGGCCTTCCACCAGGTAGAGGATCCGATCGACGTAGGGCAGTACCGGATTGATTTCATGGGTCACGAACATCACCGCGGTGCCGGATCGTCGCCGGCGGTCGATGAGTTCGCCGACCAGCCGGGCGTTGGCCGGGTCGAGGTTCAACAGTGGCTCGTCGCACAGCAGCAGGGCGGGGTCGGTGGCCAGCGCTTGTGCGATCCGGACCCGCTGCAGTTCGCCGCCGGACATCAGACCCACCGGTACCCGGGCCAGTCGGAGCGCCTGTACCTGCTCCAGGGCGGTGTCGACCGCTGTTCGCCGGGCTGCGCGGGCCGCTCGGCTCAGCGGACTCACACCCCAGCGGTGGCCGTCCATCCCCAACCGGACCAGGTCGCGGCCATGCAAAGTGAGTCCGCGGTCGACGGCGCGGTGCTGGGGCACGTAACCGATCCGGTCGCTGCCGGCCCGCACCGCTTCGCCTTCGATCGCTGCGGTGCCCGCGCTCAGCGGCAGCTGGCCGAGCAGGACTTTAAGCAGCGAGGTTTTGCCGGTTCCGTTCGGGCCGAGGATCGCGATGAACTCGCCTGGCACCACGGTCAGGTCCAGGTGATCCCACAACACCCGGTCGCCGAAGGCCAACCGCGCGCCGGTCAGTGCGACGATCTCAGACGACCCGGTCACCCTATTGCGGGTTCTGGCGCAACGCGGCAGCCAGCCGGTCGGCCGTATCGGACTGCCACGTCAGGTAGTCAGTGCCCGCCGGGAGGGTCTCGGTGATCGGCACGACCGGTACTCCGGCATCGTCGGCCGCTGCCCGGACTTTCCGGGTCGCCTCGGTGGCGGTTTGCTCGTTGTACACCAGCACGGCGATGTCACCGCTGGCGATGAGGTCCAACATCGCCGCAACGTCGACCGCCGCCGGATCGGTGTCCTGCTCGATGGCGCTGGCGAATCCGGCAGGAGTCTTGTCGATCAGCCCTGCCGTCCGGAGCAGATAGTGCGCGACCGGCTCGGTGGCGACCACGGCCGCCCCTGACGAATCGGTGCCGGCAGACCGGCCATCTTGTTGGACGGTGTCAGCCCTGCGAGAGAATTCCTCCGCGCGCGAGCGGTATTCGGACGCCTTCTGCGGGTTTTCGGCGGCGAGCTTTTCGGCGATCTGGTCGGCGACCGCCTTTGCGGTGTCGAGATCGTAGAAGACGTGCTCATTGGCCGGGCGCGGCTCGCCGATGGCCTCGGCGTCGAGCAGGGAGTATGCGTCGACGGCGGGGATGTCGGCATTGTTGCCCAGCACCGTCTCAACCCACTGGTCGTAGCCGCCGCCGTTGTAGACCACCAGCGATGCGTCGGCGATGGTGGCCACGTCGGCGGGGCTGGCCTCGAAGGAGTGCGGATCGGCCGACCCGCTGGTGATGATCGACCTGACGCGGGCGTCATCACCGGCGACCGATCGGGCGACGCTGCCCCACACATCGGTGGAGGCCACCACGGTGGGCATGGTGTCGCGGGCGTCATCCGCGGGGTCATTCCCGCCGCCGCAGGCGCTGAGCCCTCCGCTGAGGATCAGCGCCGAGACGGTGATGACGGCCCGGGTTGCCTTCATGGGTCTTCCACTCCTGACGATCCTCCGCAGCCTAGTCTAAATGAAAATGGTTTTCAATAAATCGTGCTGATCCGATCGCGCGCCGAAGGCCGGATGGCGCCGAACCCCTCGGACGGGTGCGTGTCGTGCCGGATCCGCCCGGCAACCGCCCGACAGGTCGAGCGGCGGTGCTACGGAGCTTCGTCGTCACCGATCAGCAGTCGGACCGCCAGATCCAGTCGCTTGCTGACGTCATTGGCCGAGGCCCGTCGGGTCAGCCAGGCCAGCAGGTTGGACAGCCACACATCGGAGATGACCCTGGCGATGTGGTACTGGTCCTCGGTCGGCTCGCCATCACTCATCGCGCGGGCGAACATGGAGTCGATGATCTTCTCGACGTGGTCCACTTCGCCGGCCGCCGAGGCATCGGCGAATACATAGGCGCGGGTCATCGCCTCGGTCAGCAGCGGGTTGCGCTGCATCGCCCGGTTCAGCTTGCCGACCATCCGGCTCAGCCGCTGATAGGGCGTCCCGCCGGGGACGGTGGCCCGGTCGGTCTTGACGTCGATGCGCTCGAACTCCCGGCCCAGAGCGGAGACCAATAGGTGGACCTTGGACGGAAAGTAGCGGTACAGCGTTCCGACGGCCACATCGGCGCGATCGGCGACAGCGCGCATCTGAACAGCCTCGAAGCCGCCCTTGGAGGCGATCGCGAGGGTCGCGTCGAGAATTCGCTTACGCCGTTCCCGCTGGGCCTCGGATCCCAACTCCGACTCGGTGAGGACCGAGACCGGCATCACCTCGCGCGGTTGCGAACCGGACCCCGCGCCGGACTTCTGCGTGGGCGACGACACTATGGCTCCTTCTTCGCGGTGTGGCCGCTGTCGACTTGACGGTTCATCGCTGGCACTATTAGAACACGTTCTAGTGGGTCTCGACGTCTTTGTGAAGCCCGCTGCCGACCCGAGGAGCCGACGGTGACCGTCACCATCACAGACGAAAAGTCCGCCGCCCGGGAGTTGGTGCGCAGTTGGGCGGCTGGCGCTGATACCCCCGCAGCCGTTCGCGATGCGAACGAGGGCCGGCCCGATGCCTGGCGGCGGGCCTACGACGGTGTCGCCGCACTGGGGCTGTTCGAGGTGGCGGTGGCAGAGGAGGCCGGTGGAGCCGGCGGGGCCATCGACGACCTGTGCGCCATGGTGGAGGAGGCCGCCCGCGCCCTGACCCCGGGCCCGGTCGCCACCACCGCGCTGGCCACCCTCGTCGTCACCGATCCGGTGCTGATCCGCTCGCTGTCGTCGGGCCGCAGCACCGCGGGTGTGGCGCTGGGCGGCGATCTGCGGGAAGAGCCCGGCCGGGTGTCCGGCACGGTCGACTACGCGCTCGGGGCCGACGGTTCCGGCCTGCTCCTGGTCCCGGTCGGCGATCACGTGCTGCTGGTCGATACCGCCGATCCTGCGGTAACGGTCGAGTCGCTCGCCGCCACCGATTTCTCCCGGCCGCTGGCCCGGGTGACGCTGGAGGCCGCACCGGCCGCCCGGCTGACGGTGTCGCGTCGGCGTTTTGATGATCTCGTCGCGACCGTGCTGGCAGCCGAGGCCGCCGGGGTCGCCCGTTGGGCGCTGGACACCGCGGCCGAGTACGCAAAGGTCAGAGAGCAGTTCGGCAAGCCCATCGGCAGCTTCCAGGCGGTGAAACACATGTGCGCCGAGATGCTGTTGCGCTCCCAACAGATCGCCGTCGCGGCCGGGGATGCCGCGGTCGCTGCCTGCGGTGACGATGATGACCAGCTGTCCATCGCCGCGGCGATGGCGGCCGCGGCGGGTATCGAGGCCGCGACGGCCAACGCCAAGGACTGCATCCAGGTGCTCGGCGGGATCGGGATCACCTGGGAGCACGATGCCCACCTGTACCTTCGTCGCGCCTACGGGATCGCCCAGGCGCTCGGCCGCACGAACTGGTTGCGCCGGGTCGCGCGGCTGACCCTTGATGGTGTGCGCCGGGACCTGCAGATCGACCTCGACTCGGTGGATCACCTGCGCCCACAGATCACCGCCGCGGTGGCCGCGGTAGCGGCCCTGCCGGCGGAAAAGCGTCAGGTGGCTCTCGCCGATGCGGGTCTGCTCGCACCGCACTGGCCTAAACCCTATGGTCGCGATGCAGCACCAGCCGAGCAGCTTCTCATCGACCAGGTCATGGCCGCCGCCGGGGTGAGCCGGCCCGACCTGGTGATCGGCTGGTGGGCGGTTCCCACGATCCTGGAGGCCGGAACTCCGGCCCAGATCGAGCGGTTCGTGCCGGCAACGCTTCGGGGCGCGGCCATCTGGTGTCAGCTGTTCAGCGAGCCCGGGGCCGGTTCGGATCTGGCTTCTCTGCGGACCAAAGCCGTTCGGGCCGAGGGCGGCTGGAATCTCACCGGGCAGAAGGTGTGGACATCGGCGGCGCACCGGGCGGACTGGGGCGTCTGCCTGGCGCGAACGGACCCGGACGCCCCGAAACACCAGGGGATCACCTACTTCCTTGTCGATATGCGTGCCCCCGGAATCGTGATCCGCCCGCTGCGCGAGATCACCGGCGACGAGATGTTCAACGAGGTGTTCTTCGACGATGTGTTCGTGCCCGACGACATGGTGGTCGGTGCGGTCAATGACGGCTGGCGGCTGGCTCGCACCACCCTGGCCAACGAACGGGTCGCCATGGCGCATGGCACCGCGCTGGGTAACCCGATGGAGCAGATGCTGCGCGAGCTGGCCGGTGAGCACTCAGACCCCGCCATCATCGACCGGCTCGGCGAGCTGTTGCTGGCCGCCCAGGTGGGTACGCTGCTCGATCACCGCATCGCCCAGCTGGCGGTGGGTGGCCGGGACACCAGCGCCGAGGCCAGCGTCCGCAAGCTGATCGGAGTGCGTTATCGGCAGGCGCTCGAGGAGTTCCGGATGGACCTCTCACCCGGAGCCGGAATCGTCCTGACCCCGGCCGTACAGAGCTTCCTCAACACCCGCTGCCTCTCCATCGCCGGCGGCACCGAGCAGATCCTGCTGACCATGGCAGGTGAGCGTCTGCTCGGCCTGCCCCGGTAGCCGTTCCGGTGTTGCGTCGGTGACCGGACTTGCAGTATCGGCGGATTTGGCCTGTACTGATTCCAGCAGAGCGGCAACCCGGGGGGCGTGCTGCTGGTCCCTGTATGGATATGCCCCTCCATAACCGACGATTACCGACGGAGCCAGCGAAAACGTGTCTGCACTGAAACCCAAGTATGAAGAACTTCAGTCGATTTACGATATTTCGAACGAGTTCTTCGAACTCTTCCTGGGCCCGACGATGGGCTACACCTGCGGTTACTTCGAACGCGACGATATGACCGTCGACGAAGCCCAGAACGCCAAGTTCGATCTCGCGTTGGGCAAGTTGAACCTGGAACCGGGGATGACACTGCTGGATGTCGGGTGCGGCTGGGGCGGCGGCATGCAGCGGGCGCTCGAGAAATACGATGTGAACGTCATCGGACTCACGCTCAGCGAACGGCAGCAGGAATACGCGATCGAGAAACTGGCCAAGGTTCCGACCACCCGTAAAGTCGAGGTGCGACTGCAGGGCTGGGAGGAATTCGACGAGAAAGTGGACCGGATCGTCTCGATCGGTGCCTTCGAGCACTTCGGTCACGATCGTTATGACGCGTTCTTCGAGAAGTCCTACGAAGCGCTGCCCTCCGACGGGTCGATGCTGTTGCACACCATCACCGGGGTGAACCTGGCCGATGGGCAGAAATTAGGCCTGAAGATGACTTTCGAACTGGCAAGATTCGCGAAGTTCATCATGACTGAGATATTCCCCGGTGGCCGTCTTCCGTCGGTGTCGATGATCGAGGAGCGCGCCACCGCGGCCGGTTTCACGGTGGCGCGGGTACAGATGATCGGCCCGCACTACGTGAAGACGCTGCAAGGGTGGGCAGCGGCGTTGGAAGCCCACCGCGATGAGGCCATCGCGGCCCAATCACAGGTGGTCTACGACCGTTACGACAAGTACCTCAACGGCTGCGTACGGCTGTTCCGCGACGGATACACCAACCTGGGGCAGTTCACCCTGCAGAAATGACGCCGCCGAGTCGCCGGGCGGCTCAGTCGTAGGTCACCTCGACGGAATTCGACGACGGGTGTGATTGACACGCCAGGACCAGGCCGTCCGCCAGGTCGTCGGGTTCCAGCACGTCGTTGGTCTCCATTTCGACCGCACCGCCGACCACGGTGGTTGCGCAGGCTCCGCAGTGGCCCTCGCGGCAGGAGAACGGAGCGTCGAGGCCGGCGGCGAGGAGGACATCCAGTAACTTCTCACCGCGGGGCCAGGGCAGGGTGTGGGTCGTACCGTCGAGATGAACGACAGCGGTCGCCGGTTGGTCGGCACTCGCCACGGGCGATCAACTCCTCCGCGAACTAGAACGTGTTATAGAAATGACAATACTATGAACTACCTGGTACGAGATCCTGCTGCTCGACACAAATCGTAACGTGTTCTAGTCTGTGATGCAGTAACGCACCCCCGGGAGGCAAGCAGTGACGTCCATCCAGCAGCGTGACGCGCAGACCGTTCTGGCCGCTATCGACGATCTGCTGCCCCGGCTCGGTGAGCGCGCCGAGGAAGCCGAGAAACTTCGTCGGCTCCCGGCAGCCAATATCGCCGATCTCGACGAGGCCGGGTTCTTCAAGATGCTCCAGCCTGAGCAGTGGGGCGGCCTGCAGTGCGATCCCACGCTGTTCTTCGAGGCGGTCCGGCGGATCGCCAGCGCCTGCGGCTCAACGGGATGGGCGGGCGGCATCCTCGGCGTGCACAACTGGCACCTGGCCCAGTTCGATCAGCAAGCGCAGGATGACGTGTGGGCGGACGATGCGGGGGTCCGGATCTCCTCGTCCTACGCGCCGATGGGCGCGGGCACGGTGGTCGACGGCGGCTACGTGGTCAACGGCAACTGGTTGTGGTCGTCGGGTTGCGATCACGCCAGCTGGACCTTCGTCGGAGGTCCGGTGATCAAGGACGGCCGTCCGGTGGACTTCGGCAGCTTCCTCATGCCGCTGGGTGACTACCAGATCCGTGACGAGTGGAATGTGATGGGCCTCAAGGGGACCGGCAGCAACACGTTGGTGGTCAAGGACGTCTTCGTCCCCCGCCACCGATTCCTCTCCTACGGCGCGATGAACGACGGTACCGCCGGCGGGCTGCAACGCAACACCGCAGCCGTCTATCGGATGCCCTGGGGCACCATGCATCCGACGACGATCTCCTCGCCGATTGTCGGTATGGCCTATGGCGCCTACAACGCGCACGTCGAGTATCAGGGGAAGCGAGTTCGAGCCGCCTTCGCCGGCGAGAAGGCCAAGGACGACCCCTTCGGCAAAGTGCGTATTGCCGAGGCGGCCAGCGATATCGACGCTGCCTGGCGCCAGCTCCGGGGCAACCTCGCCGAAGAGTACGCATTGCTCTGTGACGGTAAACAGGTCCCGATGGAACTACGGGCCCGAGCGCGCCGCGACCAGGTACGCGCCACCGGCCGGGCGATCGCCTCGATAGACCGGCTTTTCGAGGCTGCCGGTGCCACCGCCCTCAACAACGATCAGGCATTGCAGCGGTTCTGGCGGGACGCTCACGCCGGCCGCGTTCATGCTGCCAACGATGCCGAGCGCGCCTACGTGATGTACGGCAACCAGGAGTTCGGGCTGCCGCTCGGCGACACGATGGTCTAGGGGAGTTCCGGTACCCAATGACATCGTTCATCCGTGAAGCCCAGTCCCAGCAGGACCCGTCCCAGCACGACATCACGTTCGAATCGACGTCACGGTTCGCCCAGATTCGGGCCGGTGAACGGGATATGCGTCTGCATTATCACGAAGCCGGTGAGGGCCGGGAACAGACCGTGGTGCTGTTGCACGGTGGTGGCCCCGGAGCGTCCAGCTGGTCGAACTTCGGCCGGAATATCGCCGCGCTGGCCCGGCACTTCCATGTAATCGCGGTCGACCAACCCGGCTACGGTCACTCCGACAAACACACCGAACATGAGCAGTACAACCGCTACAGCTCCACTGCCGTTCTGGCGCTATTCGACCAGCTCAGCATCGAACGTGCTGCGCTGGTCGGTAATTCGCTGGGCGGCGGCACCGCGGTGCGGTTCGCGTTGGACCATCCAGACCGGGCCGGCCGGCTGGTGTTGATGGGCCCCGGCGGGCTGTCGGTCAATCTGTTCGCACCTGATCCCACCGAGGGGGTCAAGCTGTTGGGCCGATTCACCGCGAAACCGACCCGGGAGAACATGGAGCGCTTCCTGCGGATCATGGTCTACGACCAGAAGCTGATCACCCCGGAACTCGTCGACGAGCGTTTCGCCATCGCCAGTACGCCGGAGTCGCTGGCCGCCGCCCGCGCGATGGGAAAGTCGTTCGCGGGTCCGGATTTCGAACTCGGAATGATGTGGCGCGAGGTGTACAAGCTGCGTCAGCGGGTGCTGCTGATCTGGGGCCGCGAGGACCGGGTCAATCCGCTCGACGGCGCACTCGTGGCGCTCAAACAGATACCACGGGTCCAGTTGCATGTCTTCGGCCAGTGCGGGCACTGGGCGCAGGTGGAGAAGTTCGACGAGTTCAACCGGCTCACGATTGACTTCCTGGGTGGTGCGGCCTGATGAGCATCCGCTCGCTGGGCTATCTGCGGATCGAGTCCACCGATATCGGCGCGTGGCGCGAATACGCCCTTAAGGTGCTCGGAATGGTCGAGGGCAAGGGCACCGTGGAAGGGGCGTTGTATCTGCGGATGGACGACTTTCCGGCGCGGCTGGTCATCGTTCCCGGCGAACACGATCGGCTATCGGAGGCCGGATGGGAGTGCGCGAACGCCGCCGGTTTGCAGCAGATCCGCAACGCCCTCGATGTCGAGGGCGTGCCCTACAAGGAAGCCACAACCGCCCAACTCGCCGACCGCCGCGTCGATGAGATGATCACCTTCGCCGATCCGTCCGGAAACCGTCTCGAGGTCTTCCACGGCGCCGCTCTCGAGCATCGACGTGTCGTCAGCCCGTATGGCCATACCTTTGTCACCGCCGAGCAGGGACTGGGCCACGTTGTGCTGTCGACGCGTGATGATGCTGAGGCGCTGCACTTCTATCGCGATGTCCTTGGATTCAGGCTGCGGGATTCGATGCGGCTGCCGCCGCAGCTGGTCGGTCGGCCAGCCGATGGGCCACCGGCGTGGTTACGGTTCTTCGGCTGCAATCCGCGCCACCACAGCCTGGCGTTCCTGCCTATGCCCACCCCCAGCGGAATCGTCCATCTGATGATGGAGGTGGGGGGCAGCGATGATGTCGGTCTGTGCCTTGATCGGGCATTGCGGCGCAAGGTTCCGATGTCGGCCACGCTGGGTCGTCACGTCAACGACAAGATGCTGTCTTTCTACATGAAGACCCCGGGCGGTTTCGATATCGAATTCGGCTGTGAAGGAATGCAAGTCGAGGATGAGGGCTGGATCGCCCGGGAGAGTACCGCGGTCAGCCTGTGGGGGCATGACTTCAGTATCGGCTCCCACGGCAGGGAGTAGCCGGATGGCGGCGGAACCGATCGACCCCCGGACTTTCCGGCACGTACTGGGACAGTTCTGCACCGGCATCACCATCATCACGACGATGCATGACGAGGCGCCGATCGGTTTCGCCTGCCAGTCCTTTGCCGCTCTGTCGCTGGACCCGCCACTGGTGTTGTTCTGCCCGACGAAAATGTCGCGATCCTGGCAGGCCATCGAGGCCAGCGGCCGATTCTGCGTCAACATCCTCACCGAACAACAACGTGAGGTGTGCGCGCGGTTCGGCTCCAGGGAACCGGAGAAATTCAGCGGAATCGACTGGCAGCCGTCCGTCCTGGGCTCGCCCGTTCTGGCCGGATCGTTGGCCCACATCGATTGCACGGTGGCCTCCGTGCACGACGGTGGCGACCATTTCGTGGTCTTCGGTGCGGTGCAGTCGCTGTCCGAGGTGCCCGCCGTCAAGCCGCGGCCGCTGTTGTTCTACCGGGGTGAGTACACCGGAATCGAACCGGACAAGAACACCCCGGCGCAGTGGCGTGATGATCTGGAGTCCTTCCTCACCGCCACCACTCCCGACACCTGGCTCTGACCGTCACCTTCCCCCCCGCGAGCAGACGTAAAAGTCCCGCCGGAACAGCGTTTTTCGGTGCTTTCGCGTCTGCTCGCGGGGGGAAGGCGAGCGGGGGGACTGAGGTGTTGCCGCACCGGCCGTGGTCAAGGAAGGGAATTACCGCACCACCGCGGGGTTGGCCCTGACAGCCGCGTCGGCCACGATGGTAACCGTGAGTCGTCTACTTCCGGTTCTGGTGGCTGCCGTGGGTGTGAGCCTGGTAGCGGCCGGCACCGCTGTGGCTTTCGAGCCAGCCGACGGCGGCTATCCCGCGATATTGGCCGGCCACGCAGTCTTGCCCGCGTTGACGCTGCTCGACCCGCCGCCGGACGCACCGGAAAGCCTGAGTACCAGTGGCAAATCCGCCCGGGCGCCGGCAACCGCCGATGTCATGTGGCCGTTCGCCGGCCAACCCGCGCAGGGCCACTCGGCGATCCGGCGTGCCGCCGACGGCGGCTTCTGGGTGCTCACCGACAATGGGGCGGGCAGTAAGTCGAACTCGCCGGACTTCATGCTGCACCTGAGTCGCTACTCGGTGGACTTCGACTCGGGCGAGTTCGCCCGGTTGCAGACTGTCTTCCTGCGTGACCCACTCACGTTGGCCCCGTTCCGGATCGTCACCGACGGAACCGCCGCGCGATACCTGACCGGAGCCGATTTCGACCCGGAGAGCCTCCACTTCGCCGGCGGACACATGTGGATCGGCGACGAGTTCGGTCCTTATCTGCTCAAGTTCGATCCCGACGGCCGACTTCTCGCGGTGATCGATACGCTCATCGAAGGTCGGGCCGCGCATTCCCCGGATCACCCCGGCGGACCCGGAGCGGTCGAGGTAGCGCGCTCCAAAGGCCTTGAAGCCATGGCCGGTTCGCCGGACGGCCGACTGCTTTACCCGATGTTGGAGGGCCCGCTGGTCGGGGAGTCCGATCGGCGGTCGGTGCGGATCCTTGAATTCGACGTCGCTGCTGAACAATGGACCGGGCGGCACTGGAATTACCTGCTGGAGCAGGACGGTAACGCCATCGGCGATTTCACCATGATCGACGCGACGACGGCACTGGTGATCGAGCGTGATGGCGGCTTCGGCACCACCGACCAAGCGTGTCCGCCGAGCGAACAGCGAGGAGACTGCTTCGCCGAGCCCGCCCGCTTCAAACGTGTCTACAAGATCGAGATGGGGGACGACTACGTCGGCGGACCGGTACGCAAGGTCGGGTTCACCGACCTGATGTCCATCGCCGACCCACGCGGACTGGCGCGGGTTCCCCTGACCGATGGCGTGCTCACATTCCCCTTCGCGACCATCGAGAGCATCGATATGGTCGATGACCGGCACATCGTGGTCGGCAACGACAACAATCTGCCCTACTCCCGCAGTCGTGAACCCGGTCGGATGGACGACAACGAACTGGTGCTGCTCGAAGTCTCCGCGCTACTGGCTGCCCGGTAACGATTTTCCTTTCGGCACCTATAATCACTTTGCGATCAATTGATCATGGTGCGATCAATCTTTCTGCAGCGCAACGAGTGGTAGGAGTACCCGATGTCATTGCGACCGAAGTCCACCCTTGCGGTGGCCGGATTCGCTGTTACCGCCATGGCCACGTTGACGGCGGTGTACTCCGAGGTCCCCGATTCGGCGGCGGGTGAAGGAACCGCATCCCCGACCTCTACAACGATCGATCGCGACGCTCATTCATTCGGCCCCGAGCATCCGGAACCGGCCTGCAAGGACGACACCCTCGCCTGCGCGCCCGGGCACACTCACTGACCGGCGGACGCCGAGGAGAGTCCCGGAGTTCCGCCGGGGATCGGCTCCGGGGTTGATCAGCGGCTCAACCAGGAGCCCAGACGTCGGAGCGACTCATCGATATCGCCGGCGGGTCCGGCGAAGGACAGTCGTACGAACGAACTGCCGCGCACCGTGTCGAAATCGATACCCGGCGCTATCGCCAACCCGGTGTCGGCCAGCAGTTTCTCGCAGAACTGCATCGAGTCTGCGGTGAAGTCCGAGACGTCGGCGTAGACGTAGAACGCGCCGTCGGGCGGTGCCACCCGGTCGATGCCGATCTGGTGCAGTCCGGCGAGCAGGCTCTCCCGGTTGGCTGCGTAATGCTGCAGGTGGGCCTCGGCTTCCGCGATCGCGCCCGGCGTGAAGGCCGCCACCGCGGCGTGCTGCGGCAACACCGGCGGGCAAATGGTGAAGTTCCCGGTCAGACGATCCACTGCCCGGCGCAACTCATCGGGAACCAACAACCAACCCAGCCGCCAGCCTGTCATCGCGAAGTACTTTGAGAAACTGTTCACCACAACGCTATTTCGGGAGAA
Source organism: Actinomycetes bacterium (assembly GCA_022600695.1). GTDB lineage: Bacteria > Actinomycetota > Actinomycetes > Mycobacteriales > Mycobacteriaceae > Mycobacterium. Next base: position 27,206 of record JAHZJY010000247.1, read on the forward strand.
CTGCCACGCGCATGAGGTGTCCGGCGCGCCCGGATAAACCAGGCCGTGGTAGACCTCATCGCTGATCAGTCGCACCTCATGGGTGTCGCACCACTGCGCAATCGCGGAAAGCTCGGCCGGCGGCATGACCGTGCCCGTCGGGTTGGCCGGGCTGGCCACGATCACACCCTGGACTGGTGGGTCGAGTCCCTCGAGCATCGCCACCGTCGGCTGATAGCGGGTCTGCGGGCCACATTCGATCTCGACAACCTGACA
>JAHZJY010000248.1 GCA_022600695.1 Actinomycetes bacterium
CTTTACGGCGCCGCCACCAACCCGGCCTACGGATGGCCCACCTACCGCAAGTACCTGTTCGACCAGCGGGTGTCCGAGGCGGCGTGGAATACGTTGCAGCTGACGTTCTGGTCGATGCTGCTCGGTTTGGTTCTCGGCGTGGTCCTCGCGGTGATGCGTTTATCACCCAATCCGATTCTCAACTCGGTGTCGTGGGTCTATCTGTGGGTCTTCCGGGGTACACCGGTCTACGTCCAGTTGGTCTTCTGGGGTCTGTTCCCGACGATCTACCAGAAGATTCAGGTGGGCGTGCCGTTCGGGCCCACGTTCTTTCAGCTGAATCTGCGGGAGCTGTCCATCAGTTTTATCCTGGCCATCATCGGGCTGGGCCTCAATGAGGCGGCCTATATGGCCGAGATCATCCGGGCCGGAATCAGTTCCGTGCCGGAGGGCCAACTCGAGGCGTCCACCGCGCTGGGCATGTCGTGGTGGATGACCATGCGCCGAGTTGTGCTTCCGCAGGCCATGCGGGTGATCATCCCACCCACCGGCAACGAACTGATCAGCATGCTCAAGACCACCTCACTGGTGACCGCGGTGCCCTACACGCTGGAGCTCTACACCCGGACTCGCGATATCTCGGCGGTGATCTTCGAGCCGATTCCGCTGTTGTTAGTCGCGGCCAGCTGGTATCTGGCGATCACCAGCGTGTTGATGGTCGGCCAGTACTATCTGGAGCGGTACTTCTCCCGGGGTATCTCCCGCACGCTCACCACCAAACAGCTTGAGGCGCTTGCCGAGGCGCAGACCGCTGCCGAGGAGGGCCGGGGATGAGCGGCCCAGTCCGGCCCATGGTGCAGGCTCAACAAGTCTGCAAGGACTTCGGTGCGTTGCCGGTGCTCAAGGGTGTGACACTCGCAGTGGACCCGGGGCAGGTGCTGGTCGTGGTCGGCCCGTCGGGGTCGGGAAAGTCGACATTTCTGCGTTGTATCAATCATCTCGAGACGGTTTCCGCCGGCCGGCTCTACGTCGATGGTGAACTGGTCGGTTATCGGGAAAGGCGCGGCAAGCTCTACGAAATGTCGGCGCGGGATGCGGCCCGCCAGCGCAGCGACATCGGCATGGTGTTCCAGCAGTTCAACCTTTTCCCGCACCGGACGGCGGTGGAGAACATCAGCGAGGCGCCGGTACAGGTCAAGAAGACCAAGAAGGTCCTCGCCACCGAACGGGCTCGGGAACTACTCGGGCAGGTCGGACTGTCCGACAAGGCGGATGCCTATCCGGCGCAGCTGTCCGGTGGTCAGCAGCAACGGGTCGCGATCGCCCGCGCGCTGGCTATGGAGCCCAAGCTGATGCTCTTCGATGAGCCCACCTCGGCGCTGGATCCGGAACTGGTGGGGGAGGTGTTGGGTGTCATGAAAAAGCTTGCTGCCGAGGGTATGACGATGATCGTGGTGACCCACGAGATGGGCTTCGCGCGTGAGGTCGCCGATGAATTGGTGTTCATGGACGGCGGAGTGGTGGTTGAGAGTGGCCTGCCGCGCGAGGTCCTGACGAACCCGCGGCACGATCGCACCAGGGAGTTTCTGTCCAAGGTGATGTAGCGTCCCGTCAGCCAGCGGGCGCCTGCACATTGGGATGCTCGGGCGCCGCCAGGTGGGCGTCTGACAGTCGCGGCTCCGGTCGGCGCCCGATCAGGTACCAGGTGCGCATGACACCTTTGCCCTTGATGTCGACCGTGCCGCGTTCCTCGAAGAGGAAAGCATGATCGAGACGTTCAAAAACGTTTTGCGGCACTTGGATTCGACCTTCAACATCGGTCGATTCCATCCGGGAGGCGACGTTGACGGCATCTCCCCAGACGTCGTAGAAGAACTTGCGGGCCCCCACCACGCCCGCGACGACGGGGCCCGCCGCGATGCCCATCCGCATCGGCACCGGGTTGCCCCGGGGGTCCCGAAGACCGGCGACCGCGCGCGACATGTCGAGTGCCAGGTCGGCGATGGCCTCGACGTGGTCGTCGCGCGGCGTCGGTACTCCGCTGACCACCATGTAAGAGTCGCCGGTGGTCTTGATCTTCTCGAGGCCATGCCGATCCACCAGGCGGTCGAAGGTGGTGTAGACCCGGTCGAGGAAACGAACCAGTTCGCTCGGCGGGATCTCACTGGCCCGCTCGGTGAACCCGGCGATATCGGCGAAAAGAATCGAGGCGTCGTCGTAGCGGTCGGCGATCACCCCGTGGGTGGGGTCCTTGAGCTGCTCGGCGACGCTGGTCGGCAGGATGTTCGCCAGCAGGGCCTCGGAGCGGTCGTACTCGACCTCCATCGCCGCTTCGGCGCGGGAGGTCTCGCGCAGGGCGTACCAGACGGTCGCGAAGATCATGAAACACGCGCCCGCGGTGGCGAACACGAAACCGGCTTCGAGCGCCCAGCGCGGCTGGATACCGGTGTCCTGAGGCACCAGGAATTGCATACCGACCACCAGGCCCGCCCCGATCGCGGTGACGCTTCCTGCCAGCACCAAGTGCTCCATGCCGAGCACTAGCACGGCCAGCGAGGCGGAGACCAGGTAGTACAGCTGCACGCCGGAATCGGTTCCGATCTGGGAACCGACGAAGGTCAGAGACGAGTAGGCGACGACGACGAACACCAGCGCGGCGATGATGTCGCCGAAGCGGTGCAATAGCGGAATTGCCAGGAAAACCGCCGCGGTGGCCAGGTTGATCAGACCGATGTACAGCACGCCCTGGCCGGTGGCCGTCTGCAGAATTCCGAGAACCCCGGTGACGAAGGCGGAGATCCAAGCGGCGATATTCAGTACCCGTTGCGGCCGGCTGACCGAGTCCGCCCAGTGCTGATTGCGGGCCGGTGGGCGACGTTGCAGGCGTTCACACTCTGATCGCCGGAACCGTCCTTCCGGAACCAGCCGACCACCGCGTTTCCGCTCGGACCACACACAAGGCAGCGTAGCCCCCGACCGGGTTTGATCCGGGGGGTCGGTGGCTACAGTCTCACTCATGCCCTCCCGAGCGCGCGCCAAGGGCGGGCATCGGCCACGGGTCTGCGAGACGTGCGGCCGGGAATTCGAGTGGCGGAAGAAATGGGAGAGGGACTGGGCCAACGTCCGGTACTGCTCGGATGGGTGCCGGAAGCACCGCCGGACTCGGCGCGACCCGGCGAAAGCCCCGGGAGAAAGCGACTGACCGATACTGTGGTGCCCTCGGTGAGATTCGAACTCACACTGTACGGGTTTTGAATCCGTTTCCTCTGCCAGTTGGGATACGAGGGCCGCTCGCGATCGGCGGGTCTCACGATAGTGGATCAACCGATATCGGTTGCCGGCCAACCCCGGCTATCCATTCACGGCCCGCCGCGCCACAATTGAGCCCCATGACCGACCTGACGACCGGCCCCGGCGGGACCCCGCTGCGCCGGGTGCTCATCGCCGAGGACGAGGCGTTGATCCGAATGGACCTTGCGGAGATGCTGCGTGAGGAGGGCTACGCAGTCGTCGGGGAGGCCGGCGACGGTCAGCAGGCCGTCGACCTCGCCGAGAGCCTACGTCCCGATCTGGTGATCATGGATGTCAAGATGCCCCGCCGCGACGGTATCGACGCCGCCGCCGAGATCGCCGCGAAGCGGATCGCCCCGATCGTCGTGCTCACCGCGTTCAGCCAGCGTGACCTGGTGGAGAAGGCTCGCGACGCCGGTGCGATGGC
>JAHZJY010000249.1 GCA_022600695.1 Actinomycetes bacterium
CGCGTTGACGCTGCGTCCGGGGATGAGCCTGACCCCCGCCGATATCGGCGAGGCGGTGACGAATATGCCGGTCGGGCTGCCGCCGGACATCGTGCACGTTGTTGCGGATCTGGAGGTCAGCGCTTCCTACCGGCCGGTGGTCTCGGCGCTGCGTGCCGCCGGTGTGCCCAAAGTCAGCCGTAACAGTTGGTACCTCGACGCCGATACAGGCAGGTACAAGAGACTGACGACTGCAGCCCGGTCGACGTTCACCAAGGGTGTCGACCGACCCGCGTTGTAGTCTCGTGTGGTCGGACCTGGCCGAACGTGGTCGAGCGCAGTGGCGGAGGAGTGCGATGACGAGGAAACTCGGCGGTGTGCGTCGCGGGATGGGAAGCGGTTTCGTCTCTGCAATACTCGCGGCCGGGCTTGCCGTCGGTGCGGCCGGCGCCGCTGACGCTGATCCATCCCTGGTGCCGACGCCGGCGCCTCAGCCCACGGTCTCCCTCGAAGGTGGCGCGGCACCGGCAGACGCGGCCACTACCGCTGATACGGCGACGGCCTCCGGATCGGCGACGGCCTCCGGATCGGCGACGACCGCCAGATCGGCGACCGCCGCAGGCAGCGGAAACGTCCTCGATCAACTCGCCGAGCAGTACGCGGTCGGGGTTGGCGGAGGCCAGCTGTCGAAACTCCTGAACGTGTCGCTCAAACTTCAGGCGATGGGCTTCAAGCCGTCCAAGCCGTACCTCGACGAGATCACCACGGCGATGAGCTACCGGCCCAATCAGATCCCACTGATCTCGGCACTGAAGAACACCATCGCCTACCAGCAGAAGATCCGGGCTCAGACACAGGTCCTCCAGCAGGCGCAGTCCCGGCAGAACGCGGGCAGCGCCGTCATGGGCGCCGGCCAGATGCCCGGTGACAGCAATCCCGCCGGCGCTCCCGGTGCGCCGTCGCCGGTGGCGCCGGCTCCGCTGCCGGCCGCGCCGTAGCCACCGTGCTCGACCCGAAACTGCTCGAAATTCTCGTGTGCCCGGCCGACCGGGGAGCTCTGCTCCTGCTCGGGGGCGTCCTCTACAACCCCCGGCTGCGCAAGGCCTACCGGATCGAGGACGATATCCCGGTGCTGCTGATCGATGAGGCCGTCGACATCGGGCCAGCCGAACACGACCGGTTGATGGCGCTTTCCGACACCGAATAGGTCTGCCCCTGCGTGTGAACTCGGAGTGCCTGGTCGTCGATCCGGTGACGGCGGCCCGCCGGCTGCTCGGCACGGTGATCACCGCACGCGGGGTGGACGCCGTCGTCGTCGAAGTCGAGGCCTACGGCGGCCCGCCCGGCGGGCCGTGGCCAGATCCGGCTTCGCACTCCTATCGGGGGCCGAGTGTGCGTAACGCTGTCATGTTCGGTCCGCCGGGACGGCTCTACACCTACCGCAGCCATGGAATCCATGTGTGCGCCAACGTTTCCTGCGGTCCGGACGGCACTGCGGCTGCGGTACTGCTGCGTGCTGCGGCCGTCGAATCCGGCCGCGCCGAGGCGCAAGACCGCCGCGGTCCAACGGTTCCCGCGCGGGCACTTGCGCGTGGTCCCGGCAACCTCTGTTCAGCGCTGGCCATCACCATGGACGATGGCGGCCTGGATCTGTTCGACCCCCGCTCACCGGTCACCATGCGGTTGGGGGCGGGCTTCGATGTGATCGCCGGCCCGCGAGTGGGCGTCAGCCGGGGCGCGGACCGGGCCTGGCGGTTCTGGATTCCGGGACGCCCGGAGGTGTCCGCCTATCGCCGCAGTCCGCGGGCGCCGCGGGCGGGCGACAGCGACTGAGCGCAGCGCATGGGAGAAGATCAACCCATGGCCACGACAATCCTCGAAGAGTTGGGCTGGCGTGAGCTGATCGCCCAGTCCACCGACCTCGACGCGCTCGCCGTGGCCGCTGCCCGGCCTCCGCTGACGGTGTACGCCGGGTTCGACCCGACCGCACCGAGTCTGCACGCCGGGAACCTGGTGCCGCTGCTGACCCTGCAACGTTTCCAGCGGGCCGGCCACCGGCCGATCGTGCTGGCCGGCGGGGCGACCGGCCTCATCGGCGATCCGCGTGACCAGGGCGAGCGGACGCTGAACACCGCCGACACCGTCGCGCAGTGGTCCGAGCGCATCCGCGGTCAACTCGAGCGCTTCGTCGACTTCGGCGGCGGCGCCACCTCAGCGGTCGTCGAGAACAACCTGACCTGGACCCAGCCCCTCGGGGCGATCGAGTTCCTCCGCGATGTCGGCAAGCACTTCTCGGTCAACGTGATGCTCGACCGGGACACCATCCGCCGGCGCCTGGACGGCGAGGGGATTTCCTATACCGAGTTCAGCTACATGCTCCTGCAGGCCAATGACTACGTCGAATTGCACCAGCGGTACGGCTGTGCGCTTCAGATCGGCGGATCGGATCAGTGGGGCAACATCATCGCCGGGGTGCGGCTGGTCCGGCAGAAGCTCGGGGCGACGGTACACGCCCTGACCGTTCCGCTGGTCACGGCTGCCGACGGCACCAAGTTCGGCAAGTCCACCGGCGGGGGAAGCTTGTGGCTGGACCCCGAGATGACCAGTCCGTACGCCTGGTATCAGTACTTCATC